>CAZCKI010000257.1:0-5100 GCA_964498815.1 uncultured Burkholderiales bacterium | reverse complement strand
CGACCAGGATATCGACGCGGCAATGACCAACATTTGCCGCTGCGGCACCTACCAGCGCATCCGCGCCGCCGTGCACCTCGCGGCGGAAGCTATGGCCCATAAGGCGAAGGCATAGGAGACGATCATGAAAAAGACATCCAACGCCTCCCCCATCGCCAATCCCGCCCGCCGCCAGTTCGTGGTCGGCTCCGCTACCGCCGCCGGCGGCTTGGCGCTCGGCATGCACCTGCCCCTGTTGATGGGCGGCGCGGAAGCCGCCACCGATGCCTTGGGCGACGCCGAACTCAACGTCTGGGTGGTGGTGAAACCCGACGACTCCTGCCTGATCCGCATCGCCCGCTCCGAAATGGGCCAGGGCACCGCCACCGGTCTCGCCCAGCTGGTCGCCGAAGAACTCGAGTGCGACTGGAAAAAGGTCGGCATCGAATTCCCCACCCCCGGCCAGAACGCCGCCAAGAAGCGCGCCTGGGGCAATATGAGCACCGGCGGCAGCGCCGGCATCCGCACCTCCCAGGACTATGTGCGGCGCGGCGGCGCGGCGGCGCGCATCATGCTGCTGCAAGCGGCTGCCGACCAGTGGAAAGTACCGGTCGGCGAGCTCAGCGTTTCCGACGGCATCATCACGCACGCCGGGAGCCACCGCAAGACCAGCTACGGCAAAGTCGCCACCGCTGCCGCCAAGCTCACGCCGCCCGACGAAAAAGCCATCGTGCTGAAAGACCCGCATAACTGGAAGCTGGCGGGCAAGGCGCTGAAGCGCCTCGACACCGCCGACAAACTGAACGGCGCCAAGGTCTTCTCCATCGATGTAAAGCTGCCAGGCATGTTGAACGCCGCCATCAGGCAAAGCCCGGTGTTCGGCGGCAAGCTGGTGAGCTTCGACGACAGCAAGGTGATGGGCCGTCCCGGCGTGAAGCGCGTCGTCAAAGTCAACGATTCCGCCGTCGCCGTGGTGGCCGACACCTGGTGGCACGCCAAGACCGCGCTGGCAGCCCTGCCCGTCGTCTGGGACGAGGGCGAAGCCGCCACGCAATCTTCCGCGACCATCGCCGCACGGCTGCAGGAAGGCCTCACCGCGGAAAATGTCTTCGCCTACCGCACCGAGGGCGAGGCACTCAAGGCCATCGCCGGCGCCGCCAAAAAAATCGAGGCGGTCTATTCCACGCCTTTCCTTTCCCACGGTTGCATGGAGCCGATGAACTGCACCGCGAAAATTAGCGCCGACCGCGCCGAAGTATGGCTGCCGACCCAAAACGGCGAGGCCTCGCACACGGCACTCGCCGAGGAATCGGGCCTGCCGCCGGCGCAATGCGAGGTCTACAAGCTCGACCTCGGCACCGGCTTCGGCCGCCGCGGCGGCACCCAGGACTACACCCGTCAGGCGGTTGCCATCGCCAAGCAATTTCCCGGCGTGCCGGTGAAACTGATCTGGAGCCGCGAGGAAGACATGCAGCACGATTTCTACCGGCCGATTTCACAATGCAAGCTGTCCGCCGGCATCGATGCCGACGGCAAGCTCACCGGGCTCCACGTGCGCGTTTCCGGGCAATCGCTCAACGCCTATTTCAACCCCACACTGATGAAGGACGGCAAGGACGAGCGCCAGTTGCAGGGCTATTACGAGAAGCCGGGCGACGCGCAACTCGGCTACACCTTCCCGACTTTCCTGCTCGAGTACGCCATGCGCAACACTCATGTGCCGGTGGGGCCGTGGCGTGGCGTGCACACCAACCAGAACGGCGTGTACATGGAATGTTTCATCGACGAAATCGCGCACGCCGCCGGCCGTGACCCGTTGGAATTCCGCCGGACGCTGATGAAGAACCATCCCAAGCACCTGGGTGTGCTCAACGCCGCCGCCGAAAAAGCCGGCTGGGGCCAGCCGCTGCCGAAGGGCGTGTTTCGCGGCATCGCCCAGTTCATGGGCTACGGCAGCTACTCGGCCGCCGTCGCCGAGGTCTCGGTCGGCGCCGACGGCAAGGTGAAGGTGCACCGCATGGTGCTGGCCCTCAACTGCGGCCACGCCGTCAACCCTGGCCAGATCGCGGCGCAGGTGGAGGGCTCGGTGGCGTACGGTCTCTCTGCCGCCTTCTACGGCGAAATCAATATCGACAAGGGCCGCGTCACGCAAAGCAATTTCCACGACTACCCGGTGCTGAAGCTGGCCGAGATGCCCAAGGTGGAAACGGTGATCGTGCCCACCTACGATTTCTGGGGCGGCGTCGGTGAACCCACCATCTGCGTGGTGTCGCCGGCGGTGTTGAACGCGATCCATGCGGCGACCGGCAAGCCGGTGCGATCACTGCCGTTGAAGAATTTGCAGATGGTGTAGCAACCCCTGCTCTCCGAGCTTTCATCTATTCATATTGAGGGGTGAATATTGTTGCGGTCGCGCAAATTGGATTCGTGTTGGCCCTAATTATTTGTTGGACATGTCCATTTGAGCCATTTCGATCAATTTAAAGTCACTGGCTATACATACGAGGAGCGTACTACACCCGAGGCATTCACTTCAGCCCTTGGAGAGATGGCTGTGTCCTTTTCAAAACTCGAGGATGAATTGTCCGGGGCGATCGCAATACTTTTAAGCTCGCCGTATGGTATCGGGCAAGTTGTCACGGCTGAACTATCGTTCAGAAATAAGGTGCACCTAATGGCGTCATTGGTAAAGCAGCTTTCTGGAAAGCGGCCATTCAACTTTTCCGCGGATGACCTTGTCGAAGGCGTTAATGAGTTGGCCGCGAATTGTTTTCGAGCGGAGGAGCTTCGCAATCAGCTTCTTCATTCATCATTTGTATACGACCGTACGCTACGGAGCATGTTTCGCAAAAAAATTACGGCAAAATCTAGTGCGGGGCTACGCTCAATTCAACAAGAGGTCAACGCAGCGTACATTCTTGACGTATCGGATTTCATCATAATGGTCGCGCAAGATGTGGAAGAATTCATGTTCGATCCCGGCAGTGAATAAATGGGGCTGGCCCGCATATCCTGTAACTCTTTGATGGTGTGGGCGCTGAAGCCGCGAGCCAAAGTCTGCCGGACTGGTGGCATAGGTCGCACTGCTCTCAGCGCTGGCTTGTTATTGTTTGCCTGCGTCTGCCCGGCACAGCCCGCGCCCAGAGATGGTTGCGATGAGGTACTGTCGATCCGAACCGGCAGCGACAACACCATGCGCTATGCCTACGCACCTCCACCGGCGAGCGACGCACCCGGCAAATCCATCACGCTGGTGCTGCTTCCCGGCGGCGCCGGCTTCATCGATCTCGACGAGCAAGGCTGCGCGCGCAAGCTGAAGGGCAATTCGCTGATTCGTTCGCTGTCCGATTTCGCTCGCGAGGGCTTCGGCACAGCACTGGTCGATGCTCCCGCCGACTACCAGAGCGATGACGGGCTCGGCGGATATCGCACCGCCAAACAGCACGCCGAAGACCTCGGCAAGGTGATCGCCGAAATACGCAAAAAAACCAACGGTGCGGTATGGGTCGTCGGTACCAGCCGCGGCTCCATCTCCGCTGCCAACGCGGCGTCGCGCCTCAAAGGCGCGGCCCTGCCCGACGGCGTGGTGCTGACCTCGATATTGACCAGCGGAACCACCAGCGGCAAGCGGCTGTACGTCGCGCAAACGGTATTCGACCTGCCGCTGGAAGACATCCGCTTGCCCGCACTCCTGATCGGCCACGCCAACGATACCTGCGCGCGCTCGCCGCCCGGCCTCATGGAATCCGTCGCCAAACGAGTCTCCAGCCCGCGCAAACAAGTCGTCACCGTCACCGGCGGCCCCGCCTTCAACGGCAGCGGACTCGCCGCCTGCGAAGGCCACGCGCCGCACGGATACACCGATCAGGAGGCGGAAGTGGCGGCGGGAATGGCGCGGTTTATTCGGGGCGGAACATACTAGGGCCTGGTGACAACAGACCCAGGGTGAGTGGTCGCAAACCTCCAAAAAGTGCATTTTTTAGCCAAAAATTCCCAAACAAAAAGAACGACTTGGAATTAACTAACCATATCTAGAAATCTAGAAATTACTTTAGGTTTGTCGATTTCGCGCGAACTGCCCCACCATTAGTAACGCAGTTTTTTGGCTCACATGCCAGCGATGCGTGTTGACGATTTGGCTTGACCGCTGTCGCATCGACCAGCGTCATCACCGAGATCGGCGTGCCGCGGATATAGGAAGCGGGCCGCGTGACATCGTCGAACGAAGACTTCGCCGGTGTATCGAGAATCTCCTAGCGACGCAACTCAGCCAGTCTCTCGTTTTCGATTGCCGGGATGGGATACCTGCTGCTTGCACGTGTAGCCCTTTCTGGCGTCAGCCGGGCGCTTCCCGTTCGCACGGCGACTCTCGACTCACGCTAAACCGCGGTTAGGCTAGTGTCAGCTTGTGATCTCTAATTTAGTCAACCATACCATTACCCCTTCCCACCTATTTGGGTGGGGACAAAAGGCTGCTCCGCGGGCATACTTAATAGCTAAATTGTCTGAAATAAATATTGCGCTGCTTCTAAATTGACTGTAAAGGCTAGGCGATCATGGGCGTTGAACAGACCGAGCTAATGCGCTTCCTAGATAGGGGTACGCGTCACTATTCTGCGAAAGTGCTGGAAGTAAGAGAGGCAATCGCGGGTTGGTTGACTTACATTCCGGCAACATTCCCGCATTACACTCGACACACGCTAGAACACAGCGAGGAAATTATCAGCCAACTTTCCTCAGTTCTCTTCCGAAGTGATGGCACGCCCGCACTTCCACTGAGCGAAGTTGAAGCATTTATTCTGTGCTTGGCAGCTTACCTACACGACGCAGGTATGGTTTGCTCAGATGGGGAGAAAGCCACAATATTAGAGTCCGCGGACTGGCTAAAGTGGGTGGAAGCTGGCGGAGGAGGCCATAAGCGATGGCAGGAAATCCTAACCGCAAAGGCCAATTTGTCCGCCGACGCTTCTGGCGTTGAATCTTTCTGGATCGACCGACAGATTCGCTTTCTTGTAGCCGAATTTGTTCGCGCTCGCCATCACTCACGTGCGGGAGATTTGATTACTGCCAGACAGAGCGAAATCGGCAGATTTGCCTATGACAATCAGATTTTAATTCGCA
>CAZCKI010000256.1:0-5102 GCA_964498815.1 uncultured Burkholderiales bacterium | reverse complement strand
GCGATCTGCCGGCGGCTCGCCGTCCTGATGGGCGGTACGGTGGACATGGAAAGCACGCTCAATATCGGCACCACCATGTACCTGGTCCTGAAGGTGCCGGTCGCCGACGCGGCGCAACTGCCCAGCCGCCGCCTGCGCGAGCGCACCGACCGGTTGCAGGCGGTGATCGATCAGCGCCAGCCGCCCAGCGTGGAGCAGGCCATTTTGGACGGCACCCTGGTGCTGATCGTGGATGATCACGAGGTCAACCGCATGGTGCTGATGCACCAGGTGGAGGCGCTCGGTTATGCGGTCGAAACCGCCGAGAACGGTCTGGACGGGCTCGAAAAATGGAAGTCCGGTCGCTACGGCGCCGTGCTGACCGACTGCCATATGCCGGTCATGGACGGCTACGACATGGTGCGCAATGTGCGTACCCTGGAAGCGCGCGGCAGCCGCAAACGCACGCCGGTGATCGCTTGCACCGCCAACGCCATGGCCGACGAAGCGGAGAAATGCTATGCGGCCGGCATGGACGACTATCTCGCAAAGCCCCTGGAGCTGCGCGACGTGAAAACAAAGCTCGATCAATGGCTGCCTATCGGCGGCGCCGGCGAGCCCCTTCCGCCGCCGGCCGCTAAGCCGGGCTCGACACCCCCGTCGGACGATCCGGTCGATCAGGCGGTGCTGGCGACCATTTCCCGCGGCAACCCGACCACCCAGCGCCAGTTGATCGGCCTGTTTCGCAAGGTCAACGACCAGGATGTGATCGCGTTGATGAAAGCGGTCGAAGAGCGCAACGCCGCGGCAGTGCGGCACAACGCCCATCGCCTCAAGGGAGCGGCCCGTATGCTCGGCGCCTTTGGGTTGGCGACATTGGCCGAGCGCATCGAAAGGGCCAGCGCGGAACAACTATGGCAGCCGGTGGTCGCCGATATGCCGCAATTCGAAGCTGAAGTCAGCCGGGTGAATGCGTTTCTCGATTCACTATGACCGGGCGGTTAAGAAGATGAGGGGAAGAGCATGGACATGCAGAATTTTCGCTTCCTGATCGTGGAAGACCACGGGTTCCAGCGCTGGGAGCTGGGCAAGCTGATGGAGGACCTGGGCGCCAAACACGTATTCACGGCGGCCGACGGCCGCGACGCGCTGAAAGTGATGCAGGATTTGAGCGAGCCGATCGACATCATCATGACCGATCTTGACATGCCGGAAATGGACGGCATGGAGTTCATCCGCCACGTCGGCGAGCTGGGCGGGGCCCCCTCGGTCATCCTGGTGAGCGCGCTGGACGCTTCCCTGATCGCCTCGGTAGGCACCATGGTGAAGATGTACAACGTCAACCTGCTGGGCATGCTGGAAAAGCCGCTGACCACCCAAAAGCTCGCCGCCACCATCGCTACCTACCAACTGCCCGCGAACCGTCCCGAGCGGCTGAAACCGGTCGGCGCGGTTATCCCCATCAAGGAAATCGCTGCGGGACTCCGCAACGGCGAATTCATCGCCTACTTTCAGCCCAAGGTGGTATTGGCGACACGGCAAATCGTCGGCGCCGAAGCGCTGGCACGCTGGACACACCCGGACAAGGGCTTGCTGGCGCCGTCCGCGTTCATTGCGTCCATGGAACAAAGCCCGCTGATCGACGACCTTACCTGGACCATGCTGGCACAATCGGCCGAGGCCTGCGGCAAATGGCACGCCGCCGGCTTCGACATCACCGTCGCGGTGAATCTGTCGGCTTCCTCGCTCGGCAACACCGGCTTCGCCGAGCGCGTGACCGAGATGGTGCAAAGACATCATCTGGACCCGCAGCACATGATTCTCGAGATCACCGAGTCGGCCGCGGCCACCGACGTGGGGCGCGCGCTGGAGAATCTGTCGCGGTTGCGTATGAAGGGCTTTGGTCTCTCGATCGACGACTACGGCACTGGCTATTCGTCGATGCAGCAATTGACCCGCATCGCCTTCTCCGAACTGAAGATCGATCAATCTTTCATTCGCAACGTGCCCGCCGAGGGCGCAGACCGCGCGGTGCTGGAGTCCAGCCTGGACATGGCCCGCCGTCTCAAGCTCTCCTCGATCGCCGAGGGTATCGAGACGCACGAGGAATGGCGCATGATGGACGACATGGGTTGCGAGCACGGCCAGGGCTATTACATCGCCATGCCCATGCGGGCCGAGGCCTTCCTGCATTGGGCGCGCAACTGGCAGGACAATCGACCCGTCCGCTCGTGAAGAATCCAGCGTAATGCCCGGGTTGCTCGTTCATCGTCCAAGTACACTCGCATGATCTCAATCCCCAGCGACGATCTGCCGTGATCGGAAACTCCGTCCACAGCGACACGGTCAGCTTGCTTGCCGTCAACAAAACAAGTCAATGCGCGCCGCTGGATGCCCCGCCAAAAATCTGCGTTAATTCCGCTGGGTCATTCCGTCCACACTTTGGCCTGCCGCGGGAATATTTCGCAATTGTTTATTCAACATTTCCCGCCCATTCAACGGCTTGATAAAAAGTGCGGACGGGGACATTGGCGTGAAATTTCCGTTTCGCCGCGTTTGCCCGGCAACGCACCGTCAATCCGTAAACTGTCCGATCGGCTTGTTGACGATGCTGCTCCACCCGGCCGAAATATTGCCGAAGCTCTTGCCGACGTTGTTCTGCGCGGAGGCGGTCCACAGCACTTCGGTGTAGGTGAACTGGAAGGCTTCGGTCGGCACGCCGTCGGGAGCGCCTTGCAGGGTGACGTCGCCGACGATGGCGTCGCGCAGTTGCAGGCACAGCAGGTGGGCCGAGTTGTCGGCGGCTTTGCTGGCGATCCACAACAGGGTCGGCTGGTCCTTGCCCCTGCCGAGCGGGTTGGCGCGCAGGCAGGCGTCGTACAACATCGGCGAAATGATGCTGACCGCCTTGCTGCAGGTAATCGGCGACAGCGACTGCGTGGCATTGTTCGAGGTAATCGCCTGCTGTGCCGACAGCAGGGTCATGCAGGGGACGTTGGCCTGGTTTGCGCCGATCGGCAATGGTCCATGCCAGACGGCGCCCAGCCGGTCGCCGAGGTTGCCATCCGAGTTGGTACCGGGCGAGCCGCCCCAAAAGTGTTGGTCGCCGGGCTGCAATAGATAGAGGTTCATTTTTTTCTCCTGTGCGAGTGCGCGAAATGGCCGGGAGAAGTATGGCACGGTGAACGCCGCGCCGTCCCCACCCTGTCGGGTAGGCATTTTGTAACTGCAGTCCGGGACCCCGCCGTCGTGGCCATGTTTCGCGGGCAAGCGTCGGCGGTGAGTCGGATCCCGGCTCCGGGAAATTGCCGCAGCGCAAATTCCGCCGCTCGGCTCCAGCAGGCGCGGATCTGTAACCAGGCGCGCACGGTTTGTGTCGCGCAAAACATCGAGCGCGAGTCGTGTGCATTTCCCACCTGCGCAGGTAGGTTACAAACCGTTTTGCGGGGAGTAGAAAGTAGAGAGAGTGGTTCGACGGTCGGAAAAGCCGTCCGGCGCGTGCGCCGCACCCAGGGAAAGTGCCTATCGCCCGGGTTGAATTTTCCCTTTCGGTCTTGAGACCGCAGCCGGGCGGTTCCGCGACCGGCAAGGAATGGGGGCGACAGCGTAGTTTCCCCGGCACCGCGATGGGACGCGGAGCGACTGAATGCATCCACCCGCGAAAGGGGGGCGCATGTCAAGAAAGCTACAAAGCGACAGAAAGTGGCAATGCCTGTGGGCGGCCCTTGGCGTAGTCAGCCTGTCGGTATGTCAGGCTGCGCTTCCCCCCGCATCCGCGCCCAATGGCGCGATCGCGCACGCGATCATCAGCCAGGTCGCCGCCGGCGTGCCGATGAAGATCGGTCTGGCGCGCGCGGCGCTGGAAAATGTAGGCCCAAATCAAATCGCGCGGATCGAACTGCCCGGCATGGGCACGGTGGAACTGGTCGGCAGCGGCAACCAGGTGCTCGCATCGGGGAACGTCGCCTGGACCGGCTATCTGCGCCCGCCGGGAGCCGGCTATGCCGCCGACCTGATCCTGGCGCCGACCGGCATCGTCGGGGACATCCGCACACCGGCCGGCCGCTATCGCCTCGAATCTTCCACCGCAGCCGGCCAGACGGCGACTTTCTTCGCTGCCGCAAGCGGCTCGCTGGATCAATGCGCGCCCTTGCCGGCGCCGAGCGGGGGGGCGACGATAACCGCTGCGATAGTGCAGCTAGACGCGCAATTGGCTGCCGCCCTCGCCCGTGGCGACAGCGCCGGCATCGACGTCATGTTCGTCTATACGTCCGGCGTGGATGCCAGGTTCGGTGCGGCTCTTCCGGCGGTGCTGGATAGCGTGGTGCTGGCCGCCAATTCGGCCACCTTGCAAAGCGGCGTGGGCGTCCGCTTCGGGCTGGCGGGTTCGATGAAGGTGAGCCCGCGCAAGCTGATCGCCGGCGATTTGTCGGCAGCCTTGCTCGCCATCACTTCGTCCGAAGACAGTAGCCTGCCCCGGAATGAAGATTTTGTCGGCGTCGCCGCGCGGCGGCGCGCGCTGGGTGCGGACCTGGTGGTGGCGCTGGTGACCCACGCCGACTATGGCGTCGGTTGCCTGGCGGGCGATCCCTGCCGGGTGGGAGCCGCCTGGCAGACGAACCGGCAAAGCTTGGTGGCGGACCCGTCCGGACGACACGGCTACGCCATCGTCGATGTTTCCGCCACCGATTTGAGCCTGACGGTGGTCCATGAAATGGGCCACCTGCTCGGCGCCGGGCACGATTACGCGACCGGCGGCTACGGCTTGTTTGCCGATTCGCGGGGCTATCGCTCGCGCGACGGGCTGCACGGCGACCTGATGTCGTACGCGCCGCAGGCGAGCCTGGTGTTTTCCGGCCCGGCTGTGCTCTGCGGCGGCGCGGCTTGCGGCGCAGCGGGCGATCAGCCCTTGCCCGCCGATAACGTGCGCGCCTTGCAGGCATCGCGTTTCCTGGTGGCGGCGTTCGTGGACAGCGCCCCTCCCAGGCCGCCCGATATCGCCGGACTATGGCGGGATCCGCAGCAGTCCGGCCGGCAACTCTATCTCGCTCCCAGCGGCAACGGGCTCCTGGCGCTCTGGTTTACGCGAGACGGCAGCGGCGGCGCCACCTGGTACGTCGCGA
>CAZCKI010000255.1:0-5125 GCA_964498815.1 uncultured Burkholderiales bacterium | reverse complement strand
CCCCGAAATCGGCGAGCCCGCCGGCGTTGCCCAGCCGTTGCCGCAGGCGCTCGGCGCAGGGCGCGTCGAATGGTGCGGGATAGGACGTGCCCTTGCGTTCCGGCACGGCGGCGATATCGATCTTGGGCATGGCTGTCCTTCCAGGGAGTGTTCGGGGTCGAAGTAACCAGACCTGTCTCAAAATTGTCGCCCCGGCTTTCGCCGGGACGACGCGTGATTTTCACCGATAAAAGATTCGAAGCGACACTCCCGTTCGAAAAAAAGATTTCGCCCGCGCCTCGCATTTCCCACCCGCACAGGTAGGGACGCCGCACCGCCCGCGATGCTAGATTGCAGCACGCGCCGCTTCGCGTGGGGAGAGCACTGCCATGAGCAGTTTTTGGGGTCCGTTTACGCAGCAGCCGAACATCCTCATCCTGATGACGGACCAGCAGCGCACCGCGCAGCACATGCCGGCCGGCTGGGTCGAGCAAAACCTGCCCAACCTCTGGTGGCTGATGCAGCACGGCGTGACCTTTCCCAACGCCATGACCAACGCGAGCCCCTGTTCGACTTCGCGCGCCGTGCTATGGACCAGCACCTACCCGGCCATCAATGGGGTCACGCAGAACGCCGATGATCCCGACACTTCGCTATCGCATCTGATCGGCACCAATGTGCTTACGAAACCCAACGAACCCAAGCCGGGGCTGCCGCTGGGCGCGCTCGGCTTGATGCTGACCCGGCAGGGGGTCTCTCCGGTGGCGTACGACGTCGAGTACAAGGGCAAGTGGCATTTGCAGTTCGATTACCAGCAAGGCATTGCCGCCGCCGAGCAAAACGTAGCCCCGAACCCGACCAGGGAAGGCAACGATGACAGCGATATGGCGGGCACATTCGGTTTTTCCGGATGGACCTCGCCCGATTTCGGCACCTCGGTCAGCATTGGCGGCGACGGTGTCAATACGCTCGGCGGCGGCCACGGCGGCAACGATGAGCGCGTGGTGGCGGGCACCAGTTACGCGGGCAGCGGGACGGTCGCAAGCGCCTGCGCCTATCTCGCCAATCTTTTTGCCGATGGCGCGCCCACGCAGCCTTTCTGCCTGATCGCCTCCCTCGTCAATCCGCACGATGTCTGGGTGTCCACCCTGCAGGAATATTTCGCCGCGGGCTATCTGGCCGACGCCGGCGGCTTGCCCTGGCAGCAGGCGCCGTTCACCGATATTACCGAGCTGCCCGCCACGTATTCCAACAGCCCCGCAATCCTCGGCAACAAGCCCGATGCACAGAAACAGTGGCGCACCAGTCCTGCCCTGGCGCCCGCTGCGGCGCTCGACTACTTCCGTTTCTACGCCTACCTGGAGACGCTGTCGGACGCCTTGCTGGGCCAGGTGCTCGCGGCACTGCCGCAGGATCAATACGCCAATACGCTCATCGTGCGCGTCGCCGACCACGGCGAGATGGGCATGTCGCAAGGCGGCATGCGCGAAAAGGAGGCGCAGGCCTATAACGAAACCTTGCTGGTGCCGATGATTTTTTCGCATCCGGGATTGCCGCAGGGGGCAAGCTGCACCGGACTTGCCGGCCTGATCGACATCGTGCCGACCATCGCCGAAATCTGCGGACTGCAAAATCTGAGCAGCAACTTTGCCATCCAGGGCAGGAGCATTGCCCCGGCGATTCTGCAAGGTGGCACAGGAGTCACTTACTCGCGGCACCTCTTCCAGAACACCTGGTTCGAGTCCCATGCGCTGGTCGACGATCAACGCAAGTGCAAGTACGTGGTGACGCAGATGCCCCAATCGACTGCCTGGCAATACGAGCTCTACGACTTCAGCTACGACCCCGCCTGCGCCAACCCCTGGGATTGCGAAGCCTCCAACCTGATCCCGGTGAACGGCCTCGGCACCGCCGGCCCCGCCGTCTCGCCCGAGCTGCAAACCAGATGGCACAACATGCACCTGGCCCTGCATTGCGCAATGGCCGACAACTGCGTCGTGCCGATAAATTGGCCGAAGCCGCCGCCGCTGCCGAATTGAGTCCTGTGACTCATGTCACTCCGTTACGCCCGTCATTCCGGCGCAGGCCGGAATCCAGCCCGTGCTTTGTAACGAATTGGCTCGGACTGGTTCCCGGCCTGCGCCGGGATGACGCGTATTTGGCAAGTCATCAAATGGTTTTACGCTGCTTTGCCCAATGATTCCACTCGCCAATTCCTTAACCGAGCGCCATGAAGTCCAGTGACTTTTGCTTCGAAGAGTCGTCAACCTTTCCTTCCCGGAGCCGATCATGACCACCGCCAACAACCTCTATCTCATCACCAACCGCCAATACCAAGCGGGCACCTTCGACGACTGCGTCGCGCCCGGTGGCGATCTTTCCTATACCACCTACCCGTTGGGGGCATGGCAGCCGGGCGATACGCCCCCCGGCAATGCCACCTTCACCGTGACCGACCAGTCCACCTTGCAGGCCGCCATGGTGGCGGACCTCGCACGCCTCGCCGTCGACGGCCAAGTGAACCTGATGATTTTCATCCACGGCTTCGATACCACCTGGGCGCAAATCCAGCAGCAAAGCGGCCAGTGGTTGACCGGCTTGCTTGGCCCCTGCGGACATCCCGACGCCGGTTACCGGGGCGTGCAACTGAGTTTCGATTGGCCGAGCGGGCAGGATGTCCTCGATTTCATCGCCGCCATGGGCCGCGCGCAGGACACCGCGGCCCATTCCCTGCCGCAACTGAAAGCGTTCATCGAAGCCGTGCGCGGCGACCCGGCGCTTTCCGGTATCACCGTCAATCTGCAGGTGCTTTGTCACTCGATGGGTAATTACCTCTTGCAGCAGGGCGCCTGCCATTTTCCGAAGGGATACTTCACGCAAACTCTGCTGGTCGCGGCGATGCTGGAAAACACCACCTTCAACCCGGGCTGTTCATCGCAAACCCCCGGCGCCGACATCTCCGCCGCGACCGGCTATGTCAACTGCTACTACGGCTGCAACGACGACGTGCTGGGCTTCGCCTTCCTCGATGGTTGGTTATGCGAACTTGGCAAGGACGGCCCGTATTCGTACAGCGAGCCGCTCACGGCCAACTTCATCGGCCTCGATTGCAGCGCGGTGGTCAATTCCACCAATCAGGTGAATTATGGCGCGAAGCAGACCCACACCGCCTATTTCTTCATCCCCGAAACGCAGATGGATATGGCCGCCTCGTTGCTGGGCCAAACGACTGCTTTTCGCAAGCAGATGCCCAACACCAGGCAGGGCTTCGTGCTCGCCGACAAACCTGCGGGCAACGACTAGAAGCGATCTCAAAAACTGCCGACAGCCCGCTATCGTCAATCCCGCGCGGACGGGAACCCAAGTTTTCTTCTCTTGTGCAGCCATATAAACCTGGATTCCCGCCTGCGCGGGAACAACGAGATCTGATTTTTGAGACTGGTTTCAGCCGCAGCGCACGTCACCGCTCCATCCAACACCGAGGGAGGCACACCATGAGCAATTCCATCCAGTCCATCATCGACCCGCTGGTCGACGCCTATCAATCCGCCACCAGCACACCCGGTGTCGCCGTCGCGCTGCACTACCAGGGCAACGACTACCTGTTGCCCTATGGCCTTGCCGACGTGACAAACGGCTCCGACGTCACCAGCGACACCATTTTCGAAATCGGCTCGATGACCAAGGTGTTCTCGGCCACCTTGCTCGCCTCGCAAGTGGGGCAGGGCACGATCTCGCTCGACGATCCGCCGTACCTGCGGCTGCCGGCCCGCGTCGGAGAGCAGGGCGGCAACATCAAGGATGTGACCTACGTCCAGCTCGCCACGCACACCTCGACCCTGCACGACACCCCGGAGATCCTGAAGGATCATCCCTCGGCGCAACTGTTCGACGGCGAAGCCGCTTCGAAAAAGCTGATCGACTGGTGGATCGCGCACAAGGCGAACGACGGCGGTTGCTGGCAATACTCCAACACCGCCTTCGTTACCTTAGGCTTCGCGGTGGTGGGCCCGGTGGATGCTCCCGGCTACCAGCCGTATTCAGAATTGCTCGACGAGAACATCACCGCGATGCTGGGCATGAGCAACACGGTGTTGCACGCGAGCGGCCCCAATGTGGCGCAGGGCTACCTGCTCACGTCCAACGGCGTAGTCCCGGCGAAGGGGGTAGCCTCCGACCTCAAGTCGAGCGCGCGCGACATCCTCACCTTCCTGCGCGCCAACCTCGGTCTGTGGCCGGGTGGCGTGCCGACCGGTCTCGCCGATGCGATCGCGATGACGCAGCAGATCTACGTGGATTCGCCGGTCGCATGCGGCGCGGGTGGCAAGCAGGAGTCGTTCAGCATGGGCCTTGCCTGGCAGGTGAACCAGCCGGGCACCGACGCTGCGCAATACGGCAAGGACGGCGCCACCGGCCTCGGCGGCTTCACCAGCTACATGGCGTTCCTGCCCGGCGAAGGCACCGCCATCGCCGTACTGACCAATCTGGACGGCGGCGGCAAGCTGAAACCCAAGCAGTCTCCCGCCAAGCTCGCCAACCAGATTTTGGCGGCGCTGTCGGCTGCGTTCGCAAGATGACGCGCAGACTCCCCGGAGACGATTACGCCGAAAAAAAATAGGGTGCTATGCCGATCCCGGTTTGTGATTATTGCTTCGATAAAAATTGTGACAGACACTCATGGCACTTGGCTAAGGAATTGGCAAGTGAAATCAATTGGCAAAGCAGCGTAAAACCATTTGATGACTTGCCGAATATGCGTCATCCCGGCGCAGGCCGGGAACCAGTCCGATCCAATTTGCAAAAAAAGCACGGACTGGATTCCGGCCTGCGCCGGAATGACGGGCTTAACCGAGTGCCATGAGGCTCATGGATCGCTTGTTTTTCAAAGAGTAGTCGACCCCGTATCCCTTACTTTTCGGATAAAGTGACGGGGCTCGACCGGTGATTGCCTGCAGTTGCGGGAAATCGCCGGTTTTCGGGCGGGCAGCGAGCGATTTCGTTCGCCGCTGCAGATGGCGTAATTGCGCGCGACTCCCTGCCGGCAATAACGAAAACAAGGCCGGACCGCGCGATAACAATAAATCAACTTTTACAGGGAGTCATCGTGCAAAAACGTACTATATTTATTTCATTGGTCGCCGTCGCC
>CAZCKI010000254.1:0-5133 GCA_964498815.1 uncultured Burkholderiales bacterium | reverse complement strand
GCGAGCTGACCGAGGAAGAAAAAGCCCAGCAGCAGGTGGTGCTCGCCAAGCACGTGGCGGGTGCTGACGCCTTGATTACCACCGCCGCGATTCCCGGCCGCGCGGCGCCGAAAATCATTTCGGAAGACATGATCCGGGCCATGAAGCCAGGCAGCGTGATCGTCGATCTGGCGGCCGAAAGCGGCGGCAATTGCGCCCTCACCGAGGCCGGCAAAGCCATCATCCGCCACGGCGTACAGATCCACGGCCCGGTCAACGTGCCGGCCGCCATGCCGATCCACGCCTCGGAAATGTACACCAAGAATCTATTCAATTTCCTGCAGCTGATCGTCAAGGACGGCGCGCTGACCATCGACTGGAACGACGAAATCATCAAGGGCATGTTGTATACAAAAGATGGCGAGTTGGTGCACGCGCCGTCCAAACAAGCGCTCGGACTATAGGGGAGCACACGTGATCGATTTCAATCCCATTTACATTTTCATGCTGGCGGCTTTCACCGGTTACGAGGTGATCGCGCGCGTGCCGGTGATCCTGCATACCCCGCTGATGTCCGGCTCCAACTTCGTCCACGGCATCGTGCTGGTCGGTGCGATGGTGGCGCTGGGCGAAGCCGATTCGAACCTGGAATTGGCGATCGGCTTTTTCGCGGTGGCGTTGGCCGCGATGAACGCGGTCGGCGGTTATGTGGTGACCGAACGCATGCTGGGCATGTTCAAGTCCTCCAAGAAGGCCGCATCATGAACCTGTCGCGCGCGATACTGTTCAATCTGGTCAATGCCAGCTATTTCCTGGCCGCGGTGATGTTCATCTTAGGTCTCAAAAAAATGAGCTCGCCGGTGACCGCGCAACGCGGCATCGTGATGGCGGGCTGGGGCATGCTGGTCGCCACCGTGGTCACATTCTTTCACCCGGACATCTTTCAACCCGCTGCCGTTCACGCGGCCAACCACCAGCTCACGGTGTACGGCCTGATGGCGGCGGCCATCGCTCTCGGTGGCGGCATCGCCTGGTATTCGGGCAAGCGCGTCGCCATGACCGACATGCCGCAAATGATCGCGATCTACAACGGCATGGGCGGCGGCGCTGCCGCTGCGATTGCGGCTGTGGTGCTGTTCAAGGTTGCTGCCGTCATTCCCGGCACGCCGGATGCCGCCGCGCACGTGGAAAGCATGGTCGTGATGGCCTTGGCCACCGCGGGTGCCCTGATCGGCGCGATCTCCTTTTCCGGGAGCGCCATCGCCTTTGCCAAGCTGCAAGGTCTGATGAACAAGACCTATGCGCTGCCGGCGCATCACATCGTTAGTTTCGCTACCTTGTTTGCGGCGATCGGTATGGGTGTGATGATCGTTTTCAATCCGCACCCGGCCATGTGGCTGGTGATCGCGTTTTTCCTGACCGCCTTGCTGTTCGGTATCCTGATGACGCTGCCGATCGGCGGCGCCGACATGCCGGTGATCATTTCGCTGTACAACGCGTTCACCGGCCTTGCCGTCGGCTTCGAAGGCTTCGTGCTCAACAACGCCGCCATGATCATCGCCGGCATCGTCGTCGGCGCTGCGGGAACGCTGCTGACGCAGTTGATGGCCAAAGCCATGAACCGGCCCATCACCAAGCTGCTGACGCCGCCGGTGGGCAATTCCGCCGAACAGCAAAAAGTCGAAGGCACGCAAAAGCCGATCGAGGCCGGCGACGTTGCCGCGTTGATGGCCTATGCGCAGAAAGTGGTGATCGTGCCCGGCTACGGCATGGCGGTGGCGCAGGCGCAGCACAAGGTCTGGGAACTGACCAAGCTCCTGCAGGAGCGCGGGGTGGAAGTGAAGTTCGCCATTCACCCGGTGGCGGGGCGCATGCCGGGGCACATGAATGTGTTGCTGGCGGAAGCCGGCGTTTCCTACGACCTGATTTTCGACATCGAGGAAATCAATCCCGAGTTCCCGCAGGTCGACGTGGTATTCGTGATCGGCGCCAACGACGTGGTCAATCCGGCCGCGCGCACCGATCCCAATTCGCCGATCTACGGCATGCCTATCCTCAATTGCGATTACGCCAGGAACGTGATCGTCAACAAGCGCGGCAAGGGTGCGGGCTTCTCGGGCATCGAGAACGCGCTCTTCTACAAGGACAACTGCCGCATGTATTACGGCGGTGGGCAGGAAGCGGTGGCGAAGCTGGTCACCGAATTGAAAGCCCTGGCGGAATAGCCTGCGCGGCCCACTGGTCAAAGAGTCAAAGGCAAAAAGGCGTTGAACCACAGAGGCACAGAGAACACAGAGAAAGTCCCCGAGTCTTTTGATTTTCTCTGTGGCCTCTGTGTACTCTGTGTCTCTGTGTTGAGCCTTTGACCTTTCACTCAAAACTAAAGCTTGGTGATCGGCAAATAAAGATTGACGCAGGTGCCGCCACCTTTCAGCGGCAGCACCTCCACCGCGCCGCGCAATTTGGCGGCCCGGCTTTGCATATTGGCCATGCCACGACCGCTGCGCGCATTCTTGGTTGGCATGCCGGCGCCGTCGTCGGTGACGCGCACCAATACCCGGTTCGAGGTGTAGTCGACCCCGGTCGATAGCGTAATGCGTTTGGCATGCGCGTGCTTCAGGGTATTGGTGAACGCTTCCTGCACGATGCGAAGCACGTTGCGGGTGTTTTCCGGGTCGAGGTAATCGAGCGGCGGCAGGTCTTTTACCGCCCAATCGAGCGAGATGCCGGCCGCGTTCAGGCGCGGCTCCAGGCGGTAACGCAGATTGCCCAGCACCACCAGCAGGTCGCGCTCGACCGGCTCCAGCGAGTCGATGGTGATTTTCAATTCGTCGATGCAATCGGCCAGCGCTTCCTCGATTTGTCCCGGGCTGAGGGCGCCGGTGCGCGCCAATGCCAGCGTCGACATCAGATGCGAGCCGATGCCGTCGTGCATTTCCCTCATCAGGTGCTGGCGCTCCTCGGCGGTGGCGCGTTGCTGGTCGATCACGCGCAGCCGTTCGTAGCTGTAGGCCAGTTCGCGCTCGCGGTCGCGCACCCTCGATGCCAGTTCCGAGTTGAGCGATTCGTGCTGGTTCAGCACTTCCACAAAACGCCGTATCAACAGGATCGACGCACCCAGCAGCAGCAACGGCCCGCCCAGCGGCAACAGGTAGAGCGTATCGAACTCCAGCCGCTCCTGGTAGTTGAACAGGTCGTGCATCGCCAGCAGGAAATTGACGATGATCGCGACCAGCAGCGCGATGTCCTCGATGCGCATGCGCCGCGTCAGCGCGTGTGCGCAAATGCCGAGCATGGCGATCGATATGGCGGTATTGGCCAGGAATACCACGCCCACCACGCCCTCGTTCTCGCTGAAAAACTTGATCATGACCACCAGGATCACGGTCGCAGCCACCGCAAAATACATCGTCCATTTTTCAAAACGCGGCCAGTGTTGCCCGCAAAAGCGCAGCACAAAGCGCGTCTGCAAAGCCATCATCCAGGTCAGCGAGGGTGCGGCCAGGACCAGGCCCCAGGATTCCGGGTCGCGCGTGAACGCGTGCCACAGGCGCACGATGGTGGCGAGGCAAAGCAGGCCAAAATAGCCGAACACCACCTCCTCGCGGCGTGCCGCCCATAGCCCCAGCGACAGGATCGCCGTCAGACCGAGCAATGCCGCGATGAACTTCGGCGCCGTGGTCTGGATGAAAAAGCGCGAATCGTACATGCCGCGCACGACGGCGTCGGCGCCGATGAAAACCCGCGACAGGCCCGCGCGCGGAAATTGGTCCGGATGCAGGCGAATCAGGATCTCGTTGTCGCCGGCCTTCAGCATTTGCGGCGCGATCGGGAAATACTGCGCGAGGTTCCAGCTGAACTCGGTGGCGTCGATGCGGCCGCTCACGCCGACCAGTATGCCGTTGACGTGCACCGCCACATTGTTGGTGATGCGCGGGATGTACAGCGCCTGCGGCGAGCGCGGCAGTTCCTTCAGGTTGATGGTGATACGGTACCAGCCGATCTTGCCGCGGTCGCGATCGCGCAGGCGCCAGCTGTCGGGCAGTTCGACCTTTTCCCAGACGGTGTCGGCGGCGGGGTGGCGGCGTTCGCCGGTCGGCGCGAACTCGGCCTGCGACACCTCGAACACTTCCTGGGCAGACGCCGGCAGCGCCGCACAGGCCAGTATGGCCGCAGCGGCCAGCCGGCAGCTACAAGGTGCGAATGAGCCCCATGCGATTGGCTTCAAACACCGCTTCACCGCGCGAATGAACCGCGAGCTTGCGATAGATTTTTTTGACATGGCTGGTCACGGTATGGGGCGATATGCCCATCAGTTTACCCATCTCCGGGTAGTTATAGCCCTTCGAGGCCAGCAACAGGATCTCACGCTCGCGGTCGGAAATCGTTACATCGTTGGGATTATCGGATGGGGATGAGGGTACCGGACCGGTTTCCGGCTGGAAGCGTTTCAGCAGGCGCCGCGCAATGATCGGGCTGATCGGCGAACCGCCGTTGATCAATTCGCGGATACCCGACAGGAAGCTTTCGGTGGTCGCATCCTTGAGCAGGTAGCCGGACGCGCCGGCCTCGATCGAGGCCAGCACGTGCTCCTCGTCGCCGAATACCGTGACCACCATGCATTCGGTGTCGGGCAGCGTGCGATTGGCGTGGCGGATGACTTCGATGCCGGAGATGTCGGGTAAACCGAGATCCACCAGCAACACGTCGGGTTGCAACTGGTCGATCAGCGCGAGCCCCTCGCGGCCGGTGCCGACGCTGCCGACCACCTCGAAGGCGGGGTCGGCCGACAGGATGTCGACATAGCGTTCGCGAAACGCGGGATCGTCCTCGACAATCAGGACACGATGAAGCGAGTGGGTTTTGGGGGCAACTTGCATAGTGACGCATTGTCCGGCTTGGCGATGCGTCAAAGCTATACCCCGATTGTGGGATATAGGGAAGTTTTACACTTGTTTGCAAATGCGCCCGATTTGCGGCTGGGTGAAAATGCCGGGTAGTGGATCGTCCCAATTGGGCAGTCAGGGCGTCCGTTCGGCAAATTCCGCGGCGGCCGCCGCGTCCCGCAGAGGCAATCCAGCGCATAGCGGGCAATTTGCCGCGGAGCTGCCAACCGCTCCTGCAGGGCACATTGTTCCTCTGGGAGGAACAATG
>CAZCKI010000253.1:0-5138 GCA_964498815.1 uncultured Burkholderiales bacterium | reverse complement strand
TGATGCTTGCTTTTGCCGTGGCCGCCAATGTAATCGTCAACCTGGAATTCAAGGATTGGGCTGACCGCTTTCCGTTTATCGGCGTAGCAGTTTGGCTGGCCATCCTGTTGTCACTACCAATGCGCAGGCCCGATTGGGAGGTGCTGCCGGATAACTTCAAGGGCGCAATTTTCCTCTTGTCGCTGGTTGTTTGCGCATCCATGATGCCGGTCGAAGAGCTGCCAGCCGCATCGTGGCCAAGCGCACTCGGCCTTGGTTTTATCTCTGCGGTTTTCGACAATATTCCACTGACGGCGCTGGCCATCAAACAGGGTGGCTACGATTGGGGGTTCCTGGCTTACGCGGTGGGGTTCGGCGGTTCGATGATTTGGTTCGGATCGTCTGCGGGAGTCGCGCTCGCCAATCAGTACCCGGACGCCCGGTCGGTTGGCCAATGGCTGAAGCATGGCTGGATGGTTGCGGTCGCCTATGTGGTCGGTTTTGCGGTGATGTGGGCGGTAATTGGCTGGCATCCCGATGCCAGGCACGTAAAGGGGGCAGCATCGCAGGCCCCGGTTGGCCACATCGAAGTTGCTGCGTCGCACCATTTATTCCACTCATTGTCTTCGTAGCGACGATTTGGTTTTAGCCTATTGATTCGCGGTCACCACGCGACTAGGATGAACTGTTTTCCGCAACCTCGCCGTCAGAGCTGGGGCGCGAATGAAAACTCCAGCGACCGGCCGGTAACTGCGATTGTCGGGCGCATCTTGATCCGAGAGTTCAACTTTTTGGAGGATGACATGACAGACTCACTCAAAAAGGAGCAAACGACCGCTCCTGTTCGACGTAAATTCCTGGCCGGTTCCGCCGCCGCAGCGGGAGCGGCGATCGGCGGCTTCCCGATGATTGCGAAAGCGCAGGCCGGGCCGATCAATATGCGCTGGCAATCCACCTGGAACGCCAAGGACATATTTCACGAATACGCGCAGGACTTCGCCAAGAAGGTCAACGACATGACCGGTGGCGACCTCAAGATCGAAGTACTGCCGGCAAATGCGGTCGTCCCGGCATTCGGTCTGCTAGACGCGGTGTCGAAAGGTACGCTCGACGGCGGCCATGGTGTGCTGGTATACCACTACGGCAAGCAGAATGCGCTGGCGCTGTGGGGATCCGGTCCGGCTTACGGCATGGACGCCAATATGCTGTTGGCCTGGCACAAATACGGCGGCGGCAAGGAACTGTTGGCAAAACTCTATGCGTCGATCAATGCCAACGTGGTTTCGTTTCCCTATGGTCCGATGCCCACGCAGCCATTGGGCTGGTTCAAGAAGCCGATCACCAAAGCGGCCGACTTCAAAGGCCTGAAGTATCGTACGGTGGGTATCTCGATCGACGTGTTTACCGCCATGGGCGCAGCGGTCAATGCCCTGCCGGGCGGCGAAATTGTTCCGGCCATGGATCGTGGACTGCTGGACGCGGCAGAGTTCAACAATGCCAGCTCCGACCGGCTGCTCGGATTCCCCGACGTGTCCAAGGTATGCATGTTGCAAAGCTACCATCAGAACGCGGAGCAGTTCGAGATCATGTTCAACAAGACCAAATACGACGCGTTACCCGAAAAGATGCGGGCCATCATCGCCAATGCGGTCGAGGCATCCTCGCAGGATATGGCGTGGAAGGCATACGACCGTTATTCCAAGGACTACATCGAGTTGCAGAAGTCCGGAGTCAAATTTTTTAAGACGCCGGATCCGGTGCTCCAGGACACGCTCACCGCATACGATGCTGCAGTCGAGAAAAAAGTCGCAGGCAATCCGTTATTCAAGGAAATCATCGACTCGCAACGAGCTTTTGCGGAACGGGTGGTGCGCTGGGAACTCGATACCGTGGTACCTCGCCGGATGGCTTATAACCACTACTTCGCCGGCGCACAGAAAAAGAGCTAAGTTGTCCCGACGGCCTACCATCCGGTGTTCGCCGGCTGGTAGGCTTGTTTTTTGCGTACCGAGTTCAATCGCTTTGCGCGTCAACTTCAAAGGCGGGATTCCCAATGCAAAAGATACTGCTGTTTGTGGATTCAGTCAGCACCTGGGTCGGGCAAGCGTTTTCCTGGCTGATCGTTTCGCTGACGCTGCTGATTTCGTGGGAAGTGTTTTCCCGCTACGCTCTGGATCACCCCCACGCGTGGACCTTCGACATCATGATCATGATGTACGGCACGTTGTTCATGATGGCCGGCGCCTACACCTTGTCCAAGAATGGCCACGTGCGCGGGGACGTACTGTACAGTTTCTTTACACCGAGAACCCAGGCATCGATTGATCTCGCGTTGTACATCGTGTTTTTTATTCCTGGCGTTGTTGCGCTCGCCTGGGCCGGATACATCTACGCTGCCGAAAGCTGGGCAATTCGCGAGCATTCGAGCATCACCGCAGATGGCCCCCCTCTGTACCAATACAAGGCGATCATCCCGTTGGCGGGTGCCTTCCTGCTGGCGCAAGGCATTGTCGAAATCATTCGCTGCATCGTTTGTATCAAACAGGGTGACTGGCCATCCCGAGTGGAAGACGTAGAGGAGGTTGACGTCGAAAAATTGAAGGTAATGGTGCACGTCAAGGATGAAGATATCGCCGGCCTGGACAAATTTGTGTTGCAGCAGGAGGAAGCCAAATGAAGTTGCCGACCATTCGCAAGGAGCTGTGGTTTGGCTTTATTCTGATGGCGATCATTCTCTCCGTAATGTTGGTCGTGACCCCTTGGGGGCATCTTACCAACGGCCATCTCGGCCTGATCATGCTCGGCCTCATCGTGGTGACGATTATGCTCGGTTTTCCCACCGCGTTCACATTGATGGGCATGGGTATCTTCTTCGCATGGCTTTCTTACCGCAGCGTGAATCCGGATATTGCCGTCCGCCAGACCTTGGACTTGATGGTACAGCGCGCGTACTCCGTGATGTCCAACGACGTATTGATCGCCATTCCGCTGTTCGTCTTCATGGGATACCTGGTTGAGCGGGCTGCGTTGATCGAGAAACTCTTTAAAAGCCTGCACCTCGCGCTGGCGCGTATACCGGGTTCGCTTGCGGTCGCGACTATCGTCACCTGTGCGATTTTTGCCACTGCGACCGGCATCGTCGGTGCGGTAGTTACGCTGATGGGATTGCTGGCGTTGCCTGCCATGCTGCGGGCCGGCTATAACATCCAGCTGTCGGCTGGCGTTATTACCGCGGGAGGATGCCTCGGGATTTTGATTCCACCATCTGTGCTGCTGATTGTCTACGGCGCCACGGCAGGCGTGTCGGTGGTTCAACTCTACGCGGGTGCGTTCTTTCCGGGGCTGATGCTTGCGGCCCTGTATGTGGGCTATGTCATCGTCCTGGCAAAGTGGAAACCGCACCTGGCCCCGCCCCTGTCTGCCAGCGAACGGGTTGTGCCATTGCCGCCGGTAGCGGCCGCCTTGGAAGCAAGCAGTCGAAATGCCGTCGTCGGACTATGGACCGGGTTGAAATCCCCGCATCTGCCGCGCCGAACGGTGTTGGGGCAATTGATGATTTCACTGGTGCCCGCCGTTGTGATTGTGGCTTTTCTCGGCGCAATGTTCGCCATGGCGACCGCGCCGGTGATCGTCGACGACACATCGGGGCTGGTGCAGGCTGGTGGCGCCATTGCCGCTTCCGTCGATGACAAGGCAGCGGACGCTTCAACCGGTCTGCAGGAACCGCCGAAGGAAGATGGCGGAATCAAAGAGCCACCGGTGGAGCCCGCAAAGGTAGCGGCGGCCGACGCAGCAAAGGTCATTTCGCCAAAGGCGGTTGAAGCCAAGCCGGTTGCCGCCCCCGCTGTCGCCGCCGAGCGTTTGCCCGCGCCGATGTGGTTCTGGATCGTCTTTGGCATTGGTGCGGTGACCTTGGTCCTGATCTACCGGCTGATGAACTGGCAACGGCTGGAAATATTCAAAATGCTGCTGGCGTCGTTTTTCCCTCTTGCTGTCCTGATTGTCGCTGTGTTGGGTTCCATTGTCTTTGGCCTGGCAACGCCTACCGAGGCTGCCGCTGTCGGAGCCTTTGGCGGCTGTATCCTGGCCGCAGCCTATCGATACGTTTCGGCGAGAAGCCAAAATGCCGATACGGCGACCAGCACCACGCTACGGGAATTGATCGGCATCATCAAGGAATCATCCTTTCTGACAGCCAAGACCAGCGCGATGGTGTGCTGGCTGTTTGTCGGGTCTTCCATTTTCTCGGCAGCTTTTGCCCTGCTTGGCGGCCAGGAAATTATCGAGCATTGGGTGCTTTCGCTGGGACTCACCACCGTCCAGTTCATGTTGTTGTCACAGTTTATTATTTTTATACTTGGGTGGCCGCTGGAATGGACGGAAATCATCGTTATTTTCATGCCGATCTTCATCCCCTTGCTGGTCAAATTCAATGTCGATCCGCTGTTTTTCGGTTTGCTGGTCGCGCTGAATTTGCAGACGGCATTTTTGTCGCCGCCAGTCGCGATGGCGGCTTTCTATTTGAAGGGCGTTTCACCGCCGCATGTAAGCCTGAATCAAATTTTTGCCGGGATGATGCCCTTTATGGGAATTCAATTGGTGGCACTGGCCATACTGTATATTTTCCCGCAGATCGGCCTATGGCTGCCACATCTATTGTATAAGTGACGGTACTTATTGAGCTTGGGTGCGGACCGTGATTGTGATCGGTCCGCGCTTTTTTGAGATATGAAGAAACGCATCCTTGTCAGTCGCCAGGTCTTTCCGGAAGTCGTTGCAAAGCTAGCGCAGCAATTCGACGTCGACCACAACGCCGCGGACGATATCCTGCCGCCGGAGCAACTGCGCCTGCGCGCGCACGATTGCGCCGGCCTGCTGTGCTGCCTCACCGAAAAGATCGATGCCGCGTTTTTCGAGGCGTGCCCCGGCATAAGAGCGGTCTGCAATATCGCCGTCGGCTACAACAACATCGACGTCGCGGAAGCAAGCCGGCGCGGCGTAATGATCACGAATACGCCGGGAGTGCTCGACGACACCACCGCCGACCTGTCTTTTGCCCTGCTGATGGCGGCGGCCCGGCGTGTCACCGAGTGCGAACGCCGCTTGCGTAACGGCGAATGGAAGAAGGGCTTTGCCTTGCAGCAATGGCTGGGCACCGA
>CAZCKI010000252.1:0-5140 GCA_964498815.1 uncultured Burkholderiales bacterium | reverse complement strand
ATTGAAAATCACCGCACCAATACAGTGTGACTACGGCGGGCAGGTGGCCCTTTGACCTGCGTCAGCGAAATACGGTGCTGTCGTTGTGCGGTGCGGATTCGCAGGCAAATCGTTCACCGGGAACAAAGTGGTATCGCGCCAGCGGATCCACAGGCGCGTTAGCCGCGATGATCGGTTACGGTGCGGACTGCCGGCTTTCGATCAATCCCCGCGCCGTTCTATGCGCGCTTGTGCAGTCGGCCGGTGCCACACTTCCCAGCAGCGCTCGATGAACTTTCCCAACTCGATGCGGCTTTGGTCCGATTTGTGGAACAGGCTGATGTGCAGGGTGTCGCGCAGGTCCCGCCGTTGCTCGCGGTCGAGCTCGGAGAGGAATTCGAGGAAGGACTCGTCGGCCACGTCCAGGCACATTTCTTCCAGCTCGCGGGCTAGCGCGCCGGTCCAGCCGTCCGGATCGAAGTCGAATTCGGGGTGTTCCTGATATCTGCCGAGCATGTCGCCTCCGTGTATATACGAAACAGTATATACGCAAACGCATATAAATGCAAGCGGCAAACGTATAGTCGCGAAAAGGCCGATTGGCGGCGGGAGGTGGTGTGCGGGCCCGCGTGGCGCCTGGCCGGCACCTATTTCTTCGCCGGCTCGCGCAGGGTCTTTTCCGCCAGTTTCACGAAGGCGGGGTCGGCTTCGCCGATCACCGAGGTGCGGCCGACGATGCGGCCTTCGGCGTCCAGCAGGATCAGCACGCTGGAATGATTGAAGTCGCCGCTGGGGAGCTGTTTGTATTGGATGCGCAGGAGGGCGGCGAGTTTGCGCACGTCGCGCGGCTCGGCGCGCGCCAGCGTCCAGGTGGCGTCGTCGAGGCCGCGCTCTGCGGCGGTCTTTTTCAAGGTGGCGATATCGTCCCGCTGCGGGTCGAAGCTCACCAGCAGGATCGGCACCGTCGCCAGTCCATCGTCGGCAATCTTTCTCTCCGTGCGCTTCAGGCCCTCGATGATGCGCGGGCAGACGAATTCGCAGGAGGTGTAAAACATGCTGATCAGTGCCGGCTTGCCACGCCAGTCGGCCAGCTGGTGCGCACGGCCGTTCTGGTCGTTGAGCGATAGCGACAGCTGGTACACCGAGCTGGAGGGCAGGGGGCGCTCCGGCGCCGCCGCAAAACTTGTCGATGCGAGCAGCGTCGTCGCCAGTATCGCGGCAAGCCAGCGGCGGGGTAGTGCATTCCATTGGGGGTGATTCATTTGGCGCTTTCGTTGGCAGCTTTCGCACAGCGAAAGCCGAGATTGTTGGTGGTGTCCACGGCGGTCAGGGAGGAGAGCAGGGCGATGCGCATCAGCACCGCATAGTTGTCGCGGTCCTTCAGGCTGATCGCACCCGCGCCGCAAAATTGCAACTTGTCGGGGTCGCCCTGGTCGCGGCTGTCGACGCTGACCAGCAGGGCATTGAAATCCTCCACCCATTCCCAGACCACACCGTGCAGGTCGCGCACGCCGTAGGCATTGGCTTCACCGCCTACCGCCGGCAGCGGCGTATTGGAAGGCTGCGAATACCAGGCGAGGATGCGCGCACGCCAGGCCGGGTCGCTGCGCGCATCGCGGTGTGTGGCATCGGCGGCGGCGACGTACTCCCACTCGGTCCAGGTCGGCAGCCGGCCGCCTTCGCTTTCGCAAAAGGCTTCGGCCGCAAACCAGCTGACGCCGACCACCGGTTGCCCGCTTTTCGCGCCGTCGCCGGGCGTGAGCGCCGCCTGCCACTGGCGCAAATAGCTTGCATCCGCGAATGAGTCGGGCGTGCGGCCTCTTTGCCAGGATCGCTCGCGTTTCACGAACGCCAGGAACTCGGCGTTGGTGACGGGGGTTGCGCGCAGCGAAAAGGCTTCGATCTTCACCGGCGCCGGGTTGGCGTCGTTGGCCAGCACGCTTTGCAGCGTGCCGGCCGGGATACCTACATATTCCGCTGGCGGCGCCGCGGCTGCCCCATACATCGGCAAGGCCGCGAACAGCAGCGCCGCGGCCAGCCGGTGTAATGGTGTGGGACGCACCGCTCGCCTAGTGTTGCGCCGCTGCCGCCGGAGCGGCCGGTTGGTTGCGCACCGCCTTCACTTCGTCGGCGCTGATCCTGCCGCCCGGGTTGCCCCAGGTATTGAGCACGTAGGTGAGGATATTGGCGACCTCGTCGTCGTTCAACTGGTTCATCGGCGGCATCACCGAGTTGTATTCCTTGCCGTTGACGGTGACCTTGCCGGTCAGGCCGCGCAAGGCGATACCGATAGCGCGTTTCGCGTCCTTGGCGAGGAAGTCGGACTTGGCCAGCGGCGGAAACACATTGGCGAGCCCTTCGCCATTGGCCTGATGGCACACGGAGCAGGTGCCGCCGAACAATTGCTGCCCAGCCTTCACTTGCTCTTCCTGCGTGAGGTTGCCGCTGGCCGCCGCTTTGCTGGCGGTGGCGACTGCGGCCAGGTTGGGACCGGCACGATCGCCGAGGTACACAGAATCGACTTCCTTGCCCGAATAGATTTCCTTGTTCTCAGGCCCATCGACTTTCAGGATCGCGAGCGCACCCTTGTTGAAGGCGCGGAAGATCGAGTGGTCGACCAGCACGTAGCTACCGGGAACTTCGGTGTGGAATTCGACCACCGCGGCGCCGCCGGCGGGGATCAGCGTGGTCTGCACATTGTGCTGGACGTTGCTGCCGCCTTCGTAGCGCACGTTGTCGAAGATCTCGCCGATGACGTGGAAGCTCGACACCAGATTGGGGCCGCCGTTGCCGACGAACAGACGCACCGTCTGGTTGGTCTTTGAGGTCAGCGCCTTGTCGCCGGTGAGCGAACCTTCGGCGCCGTTGAACAGCACATAGGTCGGCCGCTCGTCGATGGCTTTTTCCATGTCGAAGGGCTGCTGGCCTTTTTCGCGATACTTGCCGGTGGTGTAGAAATCGCCCTGCATCACATAGTATTCGTGGTCCACCTTCGGCAGGCCCTTGGGCGGCTCGACCAGAATCAGGCCGTACATGCCGTTGCCTACGTGCATGCCGACCGGCGCCGTCGCGCAGTGATACACGTAGATGCCTTCGTTGAGCGCCTTGAAGGTGAACTGCGATTCGTGTCCCGGTGCGGTGAAGCTGGAAGCGGCGCCGCCGCCGGGACCGGTCACGCCGTGCAGGTCTATGTTGTGCGGCATCTTGCTGCTGGGGTGATTCTTCAGGTGGAACTCGACCGTGTCACCTTGGCGCACGCGGATGAAGCTGCCCGGCACCGAGCCGCCGAAGGTCCAGAAGGTGTAGCTGACGCCTTCGGAGATGGCCATGTCCTTTTCCACCACTTCCAGTTCGACGATCACCTTGGCCGGGTAGTTGCGACCGGTGGGCGGGGGCACATTGGGCGGGCTGGTCAATACCGCGTGGATCGGCTTGCCGCGTGGCGGGCCGAAATCGCCGGGAATCTTGACGGCGTCGGATTTGGCGGCCGCCAAGGCTTGGCCGGCGGCTAGGGAAAGGGCTACGCAGGTTGCAATGGCCCAGCGGTAGGTGAGTCTGTTCATGGCATCTTCTCCACAGTGATCTGTTCGAACAAGATAGGCGTACGCGAGAAGGTTCTTTTGATACAGGTCAAATGGCGCGCAGATAAGATGCATTTTATATATTGTTTATAAAATGTACCGGTCGTATATTCAGCGGCATTACGGAGCGAATGAATGACTGAAGTCGTCAAGGGTTGGCAGTGCATCGGTTGCGGCAAGATCGACGCGCCGCAGCCCTGCATTGGCGTCTGCCAGGATCGCAAGGTGGAGCTGGTGTATGCAGCCGATCACTTGGCGGCGATGGCGGCGGCCGACAAACGCATCGAATTGCTGGAAGCTATGGTGCGCGAGATGGCGGTGATCACGCCGCGCAAGGGCGAGTGGGAGAGTTCCTACCGGGCGCTGCAAGTCCGTGCCCGGCGCACGCTGGCGATGAAGCAGAACGTCGCCTAGGCCGCCGCTTTTTTTCGGGCACCGCCTTGCACCAGGCGCACCGGACTCACCGACAGGGCGCGGTTGCCGCGCTTGCCGCCATCGTCGAGCAGGTCGGCCAGGGTTTGGCGATCGAGTACGTCTAGATAGGCCCTGGTGGCATTGCCCAGCACGCCCTTCAGGATGCAGGATGGGTTGTAGACGCATTCATTGCCGGCGCGGTCGAAACATTCGGCCATATAGAAGTCGGTCTCGCTATTCCGTACCACTTCGCCGATATTGATATCGGCGGGTTCCCTGCCGAGGCGCAGGCCGCCGTTGCGTCCGCGCACGGTCTCCACCATGCCCGACATTCCCAGCTGGTGGACCACCTTCATCAGGTGGTTCTTGGAAATCTTGTGCAGGTCGGCGATGTCCTGGATGGTGACCAGCCGCTCGCGGTTGTAGCCCAGGTACATGAGGGTGCGAAGTGTGTAGTCGGTGTAGGCGGTCAGTCGCATGTTTTCTCGGGTTCGATGACGGGTCGATTATGTGCGTTGGTTTGACCTTCATCAAACCGCGACGCAGCGGCGAAGATAACATACATCTAACTTGCATGTTCTAATAGATGTAGATAAAATACATCTATAAAGTTTTCGCCACAACGTACTCGCCGCTTCAAGGCAGCCGCTGTTCCAAGACCTCCCCGAATGTACGCAACATAAAAGGAATCCATCATGCACCCCACACGCAAACTCTGGACCTGGCTCGCCGTCATCTGCGTCCTGTCCTTCGGTGTCCTGGGCTGGGTCGGCACCGAGATCTACCAGACCGCCCCTCCCATTCCCAAACAAGTGGTCAGCAGCGGCGGCACCGTGCTGTTTTCCGAGGGCCAGGTGCAGCGCGGCCAGGAAGCCTGGCTGTCCGCCGGCGGCCAGCAACTGGGCACCGTGTGGGGCCACGGCAGCTACGTGGCGCCCGACTGGTCGGCCGACTGGTTGCACCGCGAATCGCTGGCGCTACGCGCGGTGTGGGCGCAAGTCGAATTCGGCAAACCCTTCGAACAACTGAGCAGCTCGCAGCAGGCGGCGCTCAACGAGCGCCTCAAAACCGAAATGCGCCGCAATACTTACGATGCCGCCAGCGGCACCATTACCCTGTCGCCGGAGCGCGCCGAAGCGGTGCGCCAGGTCACCGCGCACTACACG
>CAZCKI010000251.1:0-5160 GCA_964498815.1 uncultured Burkholderiales bacterium | reverse complement strand
TCGCCGGGATGGAGGGCTTCATCCTGGCCAAGGCCCTGGTGGAGGGTCTTCGCGGTGCGGGAAAGAATCCGACGCGCGAGTCCCTGATCGCCTCGTTCGAAAAAATGGGCGCAAAGGACCTCGGCGGATACCTGCTCTCGCTATCGTCCGCCAATCATAACGGCAGCCGCTTCGTTCAGATCACGCTGGTCGGTCGCAACGGCAAACTGGTGCGCTGACGAATGCCCGCCTGGCCTCCGTGGTCCCGGGGCTGAACCCGGAGCACGTGATGGTGGTCTTCAAGGAAACGCAGTGGGAGAACGGGTCGTTCGGCGGCGGGCGGCAGATTCACGCGTAATCGCGTGCCCCATTCCCGTCGTTCCCGCGAAGGCGGGAACCCAGTGTCATAGCCGGCAAACCGCAAAGCGCTGGCTATTTGCTTCTAGAAGCTATCTCAAAATTGTCGCCCCGGCGAAAGCCGGGGTCTAGTGGCGTTTGTCACAAAGGCAACGAAAGCCACTGGATTCCGGCTTTCGCCGGAATGACGGCCTTCCCCCGCAAGCGGAGGAAGGAGCCAACCGCTAACGCGGCCCGTTATACGGAATCACCACGCGATCATCGCCGCCGCCGGCCACACTTGCCATCGTCGCAAGCTGCTGCTGCGAAGCGACGTGGCCCTGCACCATCGCATCGAAGAAGGTGAGCGACCAAGTGTAGATATCGTTGGTGGAAGCTACATCGAAGTGGTGCGGCACGCCCTGCAGCGTCACCAGTTCGCGCGTGCCGGCGAGGCGCGAGGTGCCGAGCTGCGTCATCACCAGCGGCGCCGTGGTATCGGCCGTGCCGGAGATGGCTAGGAAGGGCATGGTCACGCCGTCCAGCCCCTGCTGGTCGCGGCCGAACGAAGGCAGGAACGGCTGGCCGAAGTAGGGCACGTACCCCACCGCCGCCTTCACGCGCGAATCGAGCGTGACGCGGTTCGAAGAAAAACCGAGCGAGGTCGTCAGCGAAGCACCACCCATCAGCAGCATTGCCTCGCCGCCCATGCTGGCGCCGAAGCCGCCGATCTGCGCCGGGTCGAGATGGTCGTGCCACTGCGGGTGCGCGAGCAGAACATCGAGCGAGGACGACAGCGACAGCGGCCGCAACGCCTCCAGCGCCACGAAGTCGCGCAGGTTCGCCAGCACCAGCACGGCATCGAGAAAGTTATCGATGCTCAGATTGCAAAAGCGCGGGTCGCCGTGAAACGGCGCGACCATCACATAGCCGTAGCTCGCGAACAGCGAGATGATCTGCAGGTACTCGTTGGAAAGCGGGCTGCCGCTGTAGCCGTGCGAAAACAGCAGCACCGGATAACGCGTCGCGGCGGAAGCGAACAGCGGCGCCTCGGCGCCGGTCTGCATATGCGGCACCGAAACGCCGTTGGGCAGCGGATAGTTGGCGCGCGGGTTGGCGGCAGTGGTGGGGTAGCACACCAGCATTACGTACGGCACGGCGGTGCCGGTGTAGGAGCCGTATAGATTGCTGTCGTTCGGCGCGATCACATTGAAGGTGAGCGTGTTGGCGGGGTCCGACAACAGGGAGTTCACATAGCGAGATACCCCGTTGACGGAGGTGCCTTCCCAAAAGGTGGTGACATCCGCACCCGCCGGCATGCGCGTGAAATCCTGCGAGACATTGCTGCACGCCACCGCGTACGGCCCCGGCAGGGGCAGCGGCTGCGCGATGGTGGTCGGCGTGGGTGTCGGCGGAATCGGATCGTGGCCGCCGCCACCCCCTCCACCGCCGCAGGCGGTAAGGCAAAGCGTGACAGCGAATATCGCCAGCGTGCGCGGCAGGTTAGTATTCACCGGCGTTACTCCTCAAAGCGAGGCGCGGCGCCCGGATGCGGGCGTGCAGTCGCTTACGTTATATCAACGTTTGGTAGAGGGGGAGGTTTACGGTAACTGTAAGCAAATGTCGGTGGTTTGGCGAACACAGGATCGCTATGCAAATCGAAAAGCGACCGGTTGATAAAAGAGCTGTCGCCCCGGCCCTTCGACTGCGCTCAGGACAGGCTCCGGCCGGGGCCCAAGTTTGCCTGCCCGGGACTCGAACCCGGGATGATTTGAGTGTTCTTGTCCCTTGCAAAATGTTAGCAAATTTGCTAACATACCGACATGACGTTCGCCATCGAATACTTCCATGAACGCGTACTCGCGGAAATTGAATCATGGCCGGTGGATGTCGTTGCCGACTACGCTCGTTTGGCGGAGTTGCTGGTCGAGTACGGGCCGAATCTCAGGTTGCCGCACTCGCGCGCTTTTGGCGATGGTCTCTTTGAGCTTCGCCCGAAGGGTCGAGCAGGCATCGGCCGCGCGTTTTATTGTTTCCTGGTAGGTAAACGCGTTGTTGTCCTGCATGCCTTTATCAAGAAGACCCAACAAACGCCGGATCGCGAGTTGAAATTGGCGCGGAAGCGCCTCAAGGAGTTGCAAGATGGCCGATCTTAAATACAAACCCGTTCCGCACAAGCATAAGGAATTTCTGGCAAAGGCCGGCGCGCGTCCTGGATTCACCGAGGCGTACAAGGCGCTGGAACTGGAATATCAGGTCGTGGGCCAAATGCTCAAAGCGCGTGCACGCGCCGGCATGACGCAAGACGCAGTCGCAAATAAGATGGGCACAACCAAGAGTGCCATCTCCAGGCTGGAGGCCGCCGGCAAGCATGCGCCTTCACTCTCCACGCTCAAGCGTTATGCAAACGCCGTGGGTTGCGAAGTGCAGGTGCGTCTTGTGCGGCAGAAGGCCACGTAGCGAAGGGCGGCAGGGCGTCTTGGAACGACACAGGTGTCGAGTACGACCAGCCCACCTTCTCTGCGCCCGGACCGAGGAACGCAACACCGCGGCCAGGAGAATTGGCCGCGATGCGCGCCTTACAATAGTGTTCCTGGGACCGAAAACGGACGGAACATGAAGCGCATACCCTACCTGCTGTGCCTGGCGCTGGCTGTTGCCGGCCTGGCCCGTGCGGAATCTGCGCTGCATTGGTATCGCGGCAATACGCATACCCACACCATCAACAGCGACGGCGACTCCGCGCCCGAGGTGGTGGTGCGCTGGTATCGGGAGCACGACTACCAGTTCCTGTTCATCACCGATCACGAATTCATCACCGATGCGGCGGCCCTGAACACGGTCTTCGGCGCGAATGAGCGCTTCCTGCTGCTGCCCGGCCAGGAAGTGACGCAGTGGGGCCTGGATCCCAAGCGCGGCTCGGCGCACGTCAATGCGCTGTTCGCTTCCCAGGTGGTGTGGCCGGTGGGCGACAGCCGTTGCCGCGGCTCCGGATGCGGAGCCTTTTCGCCGGTGGCGATGCCGCTGGGCCAGACTTTCGATATCAATATCGCCGCGATCAAGGCCGAAGGCGCGCTCGCCCAGGTCAATCATCCCAACTACAAATGGTCGGTGAAGCCCGAGGACTTGTTCACGATTCCCGACGGCACCTTGCTGGAAATCTGGAACGGGCACGGCGCCGTCAACAATCTGGGCGGCAGCGACGGCGCCGGCGATGCACGGCCCGCAGCCGAAGGCTACTGGGACATCCTGCTCTCGCGCGGCAAAATCGTCTGGGGCGTAGGCAGCGACGACGCCCATTTCTTTTCCGTACCCGAGGTGTACAACCCCAGGGGCGCAGCACCCGGCCAGGCCTGGATCGTGGTGCATGCGCCGGAACTGTCATCGGCTGCCATCCGCAAGGCCATCGAGCACGGCGACTTCTATGCTTCTACCGGCATCAGCCTGGATGCGGTGGATGCGTCGGCCGAAAAACTGTCGCTGACCATTCACGAAGCCAGAGCCGGCGTGGTGCGATACACCACGCGCTTCATCGGCAAGGATGGCAAGCCGCTGGCGGAAGTTGCCGGCGCTGCGCCTTCCTACAAATTCACCGGCACAGAAAGCTATGTGCGGGCTGCGGTGATGGACAGCAATGGACGGCGAGCGTGGACACAGCCGGTGTTTCTGGATGGGCGGCGGAGTCGCTAGATTTGAGAGCTGTCGCCCCGGCGGAGGCCGGAGCCCAAGTTTGGCAGCTATACCTTGCAAAAAAATTAGGCCCCGGCCTCCGCCGGGGCGACAGTTCCTACATTTCACCGCCGTCGCGCCAAGACCAACACCCCCCCGTTCGCCCTGAGCCCGTCGAAGGGTGAACGGCTCGAAGAAGCCTAACCCAGCGCCTTGATGCGCGCCTCACGCTTCTCCAGCGCAGGGATGTCCTTCCCCCGCCCGGTCTTGTGATACAGCGCGGAAAGCCCCTGCAAAGTCAGCGCCGCGTTGGGCGGCATCTTGCCCAGCAGGCCGGCTTGCCCGTTCCAGATTTTCAGCGCGCGCTCGTACTGCTGCTCCGCGCTTTCGTAGGCGCCGCGGCGCGCGCGGCGGAGGCCCAGGTTGGTGAGGATCATGGCGGCGCTGACGCTATCTTTACCGTCGGCCTTTTCGGTGATGGCGAGTGCGCGCAGATACATATCGTCGGTATCCATCAAATTGCCCTGCGCGTCGTACACCTCGGCCAGGTTGTTGAGGCAACGGGCGACGATGGGCGCATCCGCGCCGAAGGCCGTCTCGGCCATCTGCAACGCGCGCTTGTAGAGCGGCTCCGCCTCGTCGAACTCGCCCAGCAAATGGTGCTCGATGGCGAGGTTGGCCATCAGGAGTGCTACATCGGGGTGGTCCGGGTCCAGCGCATCCTCGGCCGCCTGCAGGGCCTGGCGCGAAACCAGCACCGCCTCGGCGTGGCGGCCCTTCTTGGAAAGGCTTTCTGCCTTGTTGTTCATGCGCTGCCACTCCACCCCGCCCAGCGCCGAGATGCTGAACTCCCAGACGGCGAGGATGCGCGGCATGGCCGAAGCCGGCTCCGCGCCCCAGTACACCAGGTCCACCTCGTTGATGCGCTTGACCCCAATCTCCCGCAGCCAGGAAAAACAGGTGTCAGCCTTGGCGAAGTGGCGCCGCTGCCGCGCCCGGTTGGCGATCACGAAAGAGCGGTTGATCTCCACCGAAAGCCCGTCCGGATGCGCCACCACACGCACATGACTGATGGCGCTGGCATCGCCACGCACTTCAACGAGAACATCAAGAAACTGGGCATGGGCCTCAAGGGCCAGGTCGCTACCGACCGCAAACTCGACGCCATCCGCTACA
>CAZCKI010000250.1:0-5185 GCA_964498815.1 uncultured Burkholderiales bacterium | reverse complement strand
TTGTCGCGCCACCGAGTCGACAAAGGTGAAATGCCCGCCGATGACGATCTTGCCGTCGGCCTGCACCACCATCGTATTCACCTGCCCGGCGTTGGTCAGCGGCAGATTGGGCAGGGCCAGCGGCGCCGGTGTCTGCGCGCCGGCGTAAATATAAAGGAACGTACAGCAGGTCGCGCAGGCGAGGCCGCGAATCCAGAAACGGGAGAACGGGTTCATGGCAGCCACCGGAAAGACGATGCGCCAGTATCGGGTTCGCCCACCACACTGCCTATCGCCCACAGGAACCGGGACCTTGGTCCCGGGACGCTGCGGCATTGCGGGCTTGGTTCGACTGGGCGACAATCACACGGTGCGGATTCTCATCATCGATGACCACCCCCTGTTCCGCGAAGGCGTGGGCGCGGTGCTGCGACAGTGGACCCCGGATGCGGTGCTGCGTCATGCGCGCGATGCCGACGAGGGTCTGGTGCTGGCGTCGCAGGACGCTTACGACATGGTGCTGCTCGATCTCAATCTCCCCGGCTTGGGCGGCATCTCCGCCATCGCCCGCCTGCAAAAAATCCTGCCGCGCGCCGCCATCGTGGTGGTGTCTTCGTCCGAGGATGCAGCCGACGTGCGTCGCTCCATGGACGCCGGCGCGCGCGGCTACCTGCCGAAGTCCTCGAGTGCCGAGACCATCGTCAACGCCTTGCAACTGATCCTGGCCGGCGACCCTTTCGTCCCGGCCTTTATGCTGCACGCCGAGACGCCGGCCGCGCCGGGTGCCTTGACTCTGCGGCAGATCGATGTGCTGAAGCTCTTGTGCGAGGGCATGCCCAACAAGGAAATCGGCCGCAAGCTCGGCATGGCGGAAAAAACCACCAAGAATCACATCAGCGCGATTTTTCGTTCGCTCAAGGTCGTCAACCGCACCCAGGCAGTGATAGCAGCACGCCGCTCCGGCCTGATCGTCTAAGGCCGCGCCAGCAGGCTGTCGATCAGGGCGCGCAGGCGTTCCGGCTGCACCGGCTTGTGGGCCAGCGCATAGCCGCTGGTCTCGGCCTCGGCGATGCGGTCGGGGCCGGTATCGCCGGTGATCAGGATGGCGGGGATCTCTTCGTTGAAATCGGCCTGCAGCTGCGCGACCACCTCGGCGCCGTTTTCGCCGTCGCGCAGCCGGTAATCGGAAATGATCAGCGCCGGCACCACGTGGCACTCGTCGAGGCGTGTGCGCATTTCGGCCAAGGTCGCCGCGCTCTCGATGCTGAAGCCCCATTGGGCCAGCAGGGTGTGCATGGCGTCGCGGATGGCGCTCTCGTCGTCGATCACCAGCACCAGCCCGCCGCGCGCGCCGCCGCCGATGGCAGCCGCGGCGACCGGCGGTTTCACCTGGCGTGCATCGCCCGGTGTCACCGCCACCTCGAACAGCGAGCCCCGGCCCGGCTGCGACACCAGCCGCAACGGCAGCTCCAGTAGGCGCGCCAGGCGCTTGACGATGGCGAGCCCGAGGCCCACGCCCTTGGAGCGGTCGCGTTCCGGGTTATGCAGTTGCACGAATTCCTGAAAAATATCCTGCTGCCGCTCCGCCGGGATGCCGATGCCGCTGTCCCACACCTGGATGCGCAGCGGTGCGCCACGCCGGCAGGCGACCAGCACCCGTCCGGACTCGGTATAGCGCAGCGCGTTGGCGATCAGGTTGCGCAGGATGCGCTCCAGCAGGGCTGGGTCGGTGTGGACCACGGCGTCCGAGGCGTGAATGCGCAAATCGATGCTGCGTTCGGCGGCCTGCGGCAGAAACTCGTGGCGCAGGCGTTCCAGCAGCGCATCGACCGGAAAGTGCTCGCGGTTGGCCTGGATCACGCCGGCGTCCAGGCGCGAAATGTCCAGCAGGCCGTTGAACAGGCCGTCCATCGCCGTCAGCGATGCGCCGATGTGGCCCACCAGAGTGCGGCTCTCGCCGTCCAGCGGACGCGCGCGCAGCGAGGCGACGAACAGATTGAGTGCGTGCAGCGGCTGTCGCAAATCGTGGCTGGCAGCGGCCAGGAAATGCGATTTGGCGACGTTGGCCGCCTCGGCCGCGTTTTTTTGCCGGCGCAGATCGTCGAGCAGCTCTAGGTTTTGAAAACGCAAACGCAGCGAATCCGTCATGGTTTTATTGATACTGCGGCCGAAGGACACCATCATCACCAGATAGACCAGAGCCAGGGCCGCCGCCGACACCTGCCAGCGCTCGCCCTGCGTGATCATGGATGCGGTGATGGCCAGCAGCACCGGCGTCAGAAAGGCGTACAGCGTGGGCAGGTAGGGCGACATCGCCGACACCCCGCCCGACATGAGCCCGGTGATGACGAACATGAAAATGAACTGCGCGAACTGGTCATTTGGTACCAGCAACAACGCTGCCGCACCCCACAGCAGGCCGGCGCCGGCGCTATTCAGCACCGCGAAGCGCGCCCAGCGCGTCGGGTCGTCGTAGGGGCCTGGATGCAGCAGCGCCCAGCGGCGATAGCCGCGTAGCGCCAGTGCACTGAGGCCAAACTTCAGGAACATCAGCGCCAGCCAGATGCGCGCGGCGGTGTAGGGCAGGCGCTCGTCCAGCGCCGTCACCAGCAGGATGCCGACCAGCAGATTGGCGACGATCGACAGCAGATTGTTGCGATAGAACGCGGCGAGCTGCTCGTAATACACTCGCGGTGTGACCGGGGCTTCATCGTCGGTTCTATCCTCGCTCATGCGCGCAATGTAGCAGACCTACCGCACCGCAGTCCGTGAAATGGCTGCGGCACTCATTGCGGTTGCTTGCGCATCACCAGCGCCACCCCGGCGGCGGTCACCACCATGCCGGCCAGCGCCCAGAGCGTCAGCGTCTCGCCGAACAGCGGCCAGGCCATCAGGGCCGTCACCGAGGGTGTCAGAAAAAACAGGCTCGCCACTTTCGAGGCCGCGCCGCGGCGGATCATCAGATACAACAGGCTGATGGCACCCACCGACAACATTACGGATAGCCAGCTTAGCGCGAATACGAATTGCCAGGTCCATGCGATGTGCATGGTTTCGAACACCGGCGCCAGTACGGCAAGCAACAGGCCGGTTGCACTGAACTGGATGATGCCGCCGGTGCAAATGTCCATATGCGAGCAAAAACGTTTCTGGTACAGCGTGCCGGCGGTCATGCCGAACAAGCCGACCGCTGCTGCAACCAGCGCCACCGGGCTCACACTGACTGCGGCATTCTTGCTCGCGACCACCATGACGACCCCGGCGAGGCCGAGTGCCATGCCGAACCATTGCACGCCGTCGAGCTCCTCGCCCAACAGGAAATGGGCGAACAGCGAAGTGAAAATCGGCTGCATGCCGGCGATCAAGGCGACATAGCCGGTCGGCAGACCGTGTTCGATGGCGATCAGCACGCCGCACAGGTAGGTGGCGTGCACCAACAGGCCCGCTACCGCGATGTGGCCGACGGCAGCCGGGCTGGCCGGCCAGGGCGAGCGCAAGACGCGTGCCGCGACCAGGAACAAGAGCACCACCACGATCATGCGGGCCAACATGAAGGTGAACGGCTCGGCGAACGGTGCGCCCAGCCTCATGCCGATGAAGCCGGTGCTCCAGAGAATGACAAACAGGGCCGGTGCGGCGGCGATCAGGCCGGTCGATGCGAATCGTTGGGAATTCATGCGGACAATCGAATGGGTCAACCGCTATTTTACGGGCCCCTTGGGCAAATGGTGCATTGCGCAATATCCAGCGGGATTGCCCGCCGTCAATGCGCGTGCAACGGACCATGCGGACACTGCCGCATGTTCGCGAACTACGCAGCCCAAACCCTTAACGTCAACGGTGTCGACATTTTCGTCCGCAGCGGCGGCAGCGGGCCGCCTTTACTGTTGCTGCACGGCTACCCGCAATCGCATCTCATCTGGCACAAGGTCGCGGATGCGCTGGCGCAACACTACACCGTCGTTGCCGCCGATTTGCGCGGTTACGGCCAAAGCGCCAAGCCGGCGGGCCTGCCGGATCACGCCAATTATTCCAAACGCGAAATGGCGCGCGACCAAGTGGACGTGATGCGCGCCCTCGGCCACGAGTCGTTTTATCTCTGCGGCCACGACCGCGGCGGGCGCGTCGCACATCGCCTGGCCATGGACCACGCCGCGCGCGTGAAAAAACTCATGCTGCTGGACATCTCGCCCACGCTCGCCATGTACCAGCAGACCAATATGGAGTTCGCCAGCCTCTACTGGCACTGGTTTTTCCTGATCCAGCCGGCGCCCTTTCCGGAAACGCTGATGTCGGCCGATCCGGAATTTTTCCTGAAGAAAAAAATCGGCGCGGGCGTCGCCGGCCTCAGGGCATTCACCGACGAGGCCATGGCCGCCTATCTCAGCTATATGGCCGACCCCGCCTGCGTGCACGCCATGTGCGAAGATTATCGCGCCTCGGTGGGCATCGACCTCACGCACGACGCCGAGGATCGCGCGGCTGCTCGCAAGATCGCCTGCCCGTTGCGGGTGCTGTGGGGTGAGAAGGGCGTGATCGAGCGCTGCTTCGATGCCATGGCCGATTGGCGCGCGGTCGCCGAGCAGGTCGAGGGCAGGGCGCTGCCTTGCGGGCATTACATTCCGGAAGAAATGCCGGACGAATTGTTGAAAGAAATGCATGATTTTTTTGATGAGCACCATAAATAAATAAAGATGTCGCCCCGGCGGAGGCCGGGGCCCAAGTTTTGTTGCCGGTGCGACGCCGGAAGAAATTGGGCCCCGGCCTCCGCCGGGGCGACAGTTCAGTGTTGCTTAGTCAGTTTCGCTTTCGAGAGGCAGGCATGAAAAACTACAAAACCGCAGTCATCGCCGGCGACGGCATCGGCAAGGAAGTGCTGCCCGAGGGTATGCGCGTACTCGAGGCCGCCGGCCGCAAATTCGGCTTTGCTTTCAACTGGGACGAAAAGCCCTGGAGTTGCGACTACTACCTGAAGCACGGCACCATGATGCCGGCCGACGGCCTCGCGCAAATCCGCCATCACGATGCCATCTATCTGGGCGCGGTCGGCTTTCCCACGGTGCCGGACCATGTGTCGCTGTGGGGCCTTCTCATCCCGATTCGCCGCGACTTCCAGCTCTACGTGAATCTGCGGCCGGTGCGCCTGATGCCGGGCGTGCCTTGTCCGCTGGTGGGTCGCAAGCCCGGCGTCATCGATTTCTGGGTG
>CAZCKI010000249.1:0-5208 GCA_964498815.1 uncultured Burkholderiales bacterium | reverse complement strand
CGTAGCACTGGTGCCGCAGGAGCCGCGTTTCGAGGAAGGCGTTAGCGTCTTCGATGCGGTGGCGGCCGGGTTGCCGATGCGCGCCGACCTGCACGCCTACCACGAGGCCGCGCGCCGCGTCAGCATCGCCCACGACGACGAGTCGATGGAAGCACTCGCACACTGGCAGCAAAAGCTCGATGACAGCAACGCCTGGCAGTATCACTCTCGCGTCGAGGAAACATTGTCGCGGCTCGGCCTCGACGCCGACGCGATGGTCGACGAATTGTCCGGCGGCATGAAAAAGCGCGTGGCGCTCGGCCGCGCGCTGGTGGCCGCACCCGACCTCTTGCTGCTGGACGAACCGACCAATCACCTCGATATCACCGGCATCGAATGGCTGGAAAGCACACTATCGAATTACGCCGGCAGCACCGTCGTCATCAGCCACGACCGGCGCTTCCTGGAAACCTTCGCCACCCGCATCGTCGAGCTCGACCGCGGCAAGCTGGCGAGTTTTCCCGGTTCCTTCGCCGATTACCAGCGCCGCAAGGCCGAGATGCTCAACGCAGAATCCAGCATCAACGCGCGCTTCGACAAGCTGTTGAAGGAAGAAGAAGCGTGGATCCGCCAAGGCGTGGAAGCGCGCCGCACCCGCAACGAGGGTCGCGTGCGGCGGCTCGAACAGTTGCGGCGCGAACGCGCGGCACGCCGCGAGCAGCTCGGCAATGTCCGCTTTACGCTCGATGCCGGCACCCGCTCGGGCAAGGTGGTCGCGGCGCTCGACGGCGTCAGCAAGGGCTTCGGCGAGCGCACACTGATTCGCAATCTTACGGCGGTGGTGCAGCGCGGCGACCGTGTCGGCCTGATCGGTCCCAACGGTATCGGCAAGACGACGCTATTGAAACTGATCCTGGGCGACCTCGAACCCGATAGCGGCAAGATCGTGCGCGGCACGCAATTGGCGGTGGCGTACTTCGACCAGATGCGCGCCGTGCTCGACCTGGAGTCGACGCTTTCGGATGTGATTTCGCCCGGCTCCGAGTTTGTGGAAGTGGGTGGCGGCCGCAAACACATCGTCGGCTACCTCGGCGAATTCCTGTTCCCGCCGCAGCGCGCGCGTGCCAAGGTCAAATCGCTGTCGGGCGGCGAGCGCAACCGCCTGCTATTGGCACGCCTGTTTGCGCAGCCCGCCAATCTGCTGGTGCTGGACGAACCGACCAACGATCTCGACATCGAGACGCTGGAACTGCTGGAAAGCCTGTTGCAGGACTATGCGGGCACGGTGTTGCTGGTGAGCCACGATCGAGCCTTTCTCGACAACGTCGTCACGCAGAGTTTTGCTTTCGAAGGCGACGGCGTGGTGCGCGTCTATCCCGGCGGCTACGCCGACTGGCAGCAGCAACGCTCCGGCAAGGAAACGCCGACGCCGGTCGCTGTGAGCTCAACCTCCGGCGAGGATCGCGGCCGTGCGCGGAAAAATAAACTCAGCTATAACGAAGCGCGCGAGCTCGATGGCCTGCCGGCCAAAATCGAGGCCCTGGAGCAGGAACAGAGGGCCATCGAAGCCAGACTGGCCGACGGCACTTTGTACATAAATCAGGCGGACGAAGCGCGCAAGCTTGCGATTCGGCGCGAGGACTTGATCGCGGAAGCGGAGCAGGCTCTGGCTCGCTGGGACCTGCTGGAACAGAAAAAGGCCGCCGTCGAATCCTGATCGCCGCCCGGCGTTGCGCGGGATTTTCGCGTACAGTTTCCCTAGGTATTCCAATCATTCCTACAGGTGGCACATGAGGCTCGTGCGCTCGGCCCTGGCATTGCTGTCCTTGCTGTTTTCGTTCGGCGTATTGGCGGCTTTCCCCGACAAGCCGATCAAGCTCATCATCGGTTTTCCGCCGGGTGGCCCGCTCGATACGCACGCGCGCCTGCTGGTGGACAAGCTGCAGCAGTCATTGGGGCAACCGGTGATCGTCGACTACAAGGCCGGCGCCGGCGGCTCGATCGGCGCGGACTTTGTCGCCAAGTCGCCCGCCGACGGCTATACCCTGCTGGTGGCCAACACCGGCACCATGGTGATCAATCCGCCCTTGTACGCGAGCCTCCCCTACCAGACCCTGCGCGACTTCGCACCCGTGGCGCGCACCGCGCAGCAGCCGCTGGCGCTGGTGGTGAACAACGAGGTGCCGGTCAAGACGCTGGCCGAGTTCATCGCCTACGCCAAGAAGAATCCCGGCAAAGTGAACTACGGCTCGGCCGGCAACGGCGGCATTTCGCATCTGGTGCCGGAGATGTTCAAGCAGGCTGCCGGCATCGACATGCTGCACGTCCCCTACAAGGGCACCGCGCCCGCCTTCGTCGACCTGCTGGCGGGCCAGGTGCAGTTCATGGCCGAATCGATCCCGCAGGTTTCGCAGTACGTGAAAGGCGGCAAGGTGCGCGCCCTGGCGCTGACCGCGGCCGAGCGCAACCCGGCCTTGCCCGAGGTGCCGACCATGGCCGAAGCCGGCGTCAAGAATTTTGTGGTCGTGGGCTTCTACGGCATCCTCGCGCCGGCCAATACACCCAAGGACGTGGTGGCGAAACTGTCGCTCGCGTTTCGCGATGCGCTCGAATCGGCCGAGGTGAAGATGCGCATGACGCAGTCCGGCGCCGACCCGGCCTACCTGGACGCGGAAAAATTCACCGCGTACCTGCAGACCGAGAGCGTCCGCTGGGCTGCCGCCGTCAAGGCCGCCGGCGTCAAACTGGATTGATAGCCCCGGCATGCACATCGCCATTCTCGACGATTACCAGAACGCGGTCCGCCACCTGGCCTGCTTCTGTAAGCTGGACGGCCATCGCGTCAGCGTTTTCAACGATAGCGTAGCCGACGTCGATGCGCTGGCCGCGCGCCTCGCGGACGTGGAGGCGCTGGTGTTGATTCGCGAGCGCACCGGCATCGACGACGCCCTGTTGTCGCGCCTGCCGAAATTGAAACTGATCAGCCAGACCGGCAAGATCAGCAACCACCTGTCGCTGACTGCGTGCAGCGCGCGCGGTGTGGCGGTAGCGGAAGGAGTGGGTTCGCCGACCGCACCCGCCGAGCTGACGTGGGCCTTGATCATGGCTGCGATGCGGCGCGTCCCGCAGTACACGGAAGAACTTCGTGCGGGACGCTGGCAGCAATCGCGCGGGGCGGACCTCGGCCGTGTATTGAAGGGCCGCACGCTGGGGATCTGGAGCTACGGCAAGATCGGCAAACTGGTGGCGGGTTTCGGCCGCGCCTTCGGCATGAACGTGCAGGTGTGGGGCCGCGATGCCTCCACGGCCGCAGCGCGCGCCGATGGATACACCGCGGCAGCGACGCGAGAAGACTTTTTTACGGCGAGCGATGTGATCTCGCTGCACCTGCGCCTCAACGATGCCACGCGCGGCATCGTGCGTGCGGCCGATCTCGCACGCATGAAGACCGACGCGCTGTTCGTCAACACCAGCCGCGCCGAACTGGTGGAGCACGGTGCGCTGTTGTCCGCCTTGCAGGCGGGCAGGCCCGGATTGGCAGCGTTGGATGTGTTCGAGCACGAACCGCTCGGTGATTCGCCGCTCTTGAAAATGGACAACGTGGTCTGCACGCCGCACCTGGGCTACGTCGAGCAGGCGAGTTACGAACTCTATTTCGGCCTTGCCTTCGACAACGTGCTCGCCTTCGCTGCCGGGCAACCGGTCAATATCGCCAATCCGCAGGTGCTGAAGTAAGCAGCACCGTTTTCAAATCATCGTCATTCGCGCAAAAGGAACCGCCATGAGTCTCGCCCCGGATGTCATCAAGACCATCACCCGCATCTCGCCGGAACTGGTGAAATCGGCCGGCCGCTTCCAGGCCGCCATCCTCGCCGACGTCAACGGCCGTCGCGGCACCATGCACGGGCGCATCCGGCCGCTGTCGCCTTCCATGCAGGTGGTGGGTCCGGCGTTCACGGTGGAAGTGCGCGCGGGCGACAACCTGTTGATCCACGCGGCGATTGCGATGGCGCAGCCGGGCGACGTCATCGTCGTCGACGGCAAGGCCGACCAGACCTGCGCGCTGATCGGCGAGATCATGTCCTCGCAGGCCATGCAGCGCGGCATTGCCGGGTTTGTCATCGATGGTTCGGTGCGCGACTGCGACGCGCTGCGCAGCATGGGCTTTCCGGTTTTTGCCATCGGCGGCAATCCCTGCGGCCCCACCAAGAAGACGCCGGGCCGCATCAACTGGCCCATCTCCTGCGGCGGTACCGCCGTGAATCCCGGCGACCTGGTGGTGGCCGACGCGGACGGCGTCACCATCGTCGAACGCGAGCGCGTGGCCGAGCTGATTCCCCTGGCCGAAAAGAAGGTGGCCGACGAAACCAAGCGCCTCGTCGGCATTCGCGCCGGCCAACCTTCCACCCCGGCCTGGCTGGCGCAGGCCCTGATCGACGCCGAAATCACCAGCGAAAGCTGAAACCGCGCTTGCAAAGCTTGACATACCGCAAAACGGCCCGTAAACTAGTACTAGTACGAACTATTTTCCCGGCCTTCCATGAGCAGCCAACGCCACCGCGCCTATATGCCGGTCATCCGCCAGTTGATCGAATGCGCGCACGCCTTCGAACACTATTCGGACGCGCACGTGCGCGCCATGGGCCTCACCGGGGCGCAATTCGACATCATCGCCACGCTGGGTAACACCCAGGGCATGACCTGCAAGGAATTGGGCGAAAAAACGCTCATCACCAAGGGCACCATGACCGGTGTGCTCGATCGCCTGGCGGCCAAGGGCCTGCTGGTGCGGCGCGCGTGCCCGGACGATGGCCGCAGCTGGATCACGGCGCTGACCGACGAAGGCCAGGCGCTGTTCGAGAAAATCTTTCCCGCGCACATGGAATACATGGACCCGGTATTTGGTTCGTTTTCGGAAGCGGACCTGCGCGCGATGCAAAGGCAATTGGTGCAGCTGCGCAATGCCTTCGCCAACCCGGCGGGAAACCACCATGGAAGCTAAGCGATACACGGGAACCGCCATCGGCCTGCACTGGCTGATCGGATTGATGATCCTGATCTCGTTTTCGGTCGGGCTTTACATGAGCAATCTGCCTTTGTCGCCGACCAAGCTGAAAATTTATTCCTGGCACAAATGGGCGGGCGTGACGATCTTTATGCTGGTTGTGCTGCGCTGTACCTGGCGGCTGTTCCACACCCCGCCGACGATGCCGGATCACATGCCACGCT
>CAZCKI010000248.1:0-5211 GCA_964498815.1 uncultured Burkholderiales bacterium | reverse complement strand
GCCGGCCTGGTCGAGAGCGGCGGCGCGGGCGGTGCGCTGGTGACGACCGGCGTGGTCAAGGTGGATGGCCAAGTGGAACTGCGCAAGCGCAACAAGATTCGCGCGGGGCAGGTGGTTACCGTCAAGGGCTTGGAGATTCGAGTATTAGCGAAGGCCGGATGATTTTCAGCTGCAACTATTCCATCGCGATTTTCACTTTTTGCGACTCTCGAAAATAAAATCCCGTCGTTCCCGCGAAAGCGGGGACCCAGTGGCGTTTGCCGAACGCCGCTGGATTCCCGCTTTCGCGGGAATGACGGTGTTTTGGTAGCGTCGCAACAAGCGTCGGCAAAAACACAATGGCCCTCAAATCCACCATCTTCAAAGCCGAGCTGTCGGTATCCGACCTCGACCGCGGTTACTACGGCAGCCACTCGCTGACGCTGGCGAGGCACCCCTCTGAAACCGACGAGCGGATGATGGTGCGCTTGCTCGCCTTCGCCTGGCACGCCGACGAGCAGCTTGAATTCGGCAAAGGTATTTCCTCGGACGAGGAGCCGGCGCTGTGGCGCAAGGACCTCACCGGGGTCATCGAAGAGTGGATCGAAGTCGGCCTGCCGGATGAGCGCTTGCTGCGCAAAGCCTCGGGCCGGGCCGGCAAAGTCACGCTCTACTGCTACGGGCGCGGGGCCGACATCTGGTGGGGACAGAACCAGAAATTGCTGGAGCGGCTCGAAAACCTTTGCGTATACAGCCTTCCGGCCGAAGGCACCGCTGCGCTGGCCAAGCTTGCCACGCGCATTATCGACGCCCAGTGCACCATTCAAGACGGCCAGACCTGGTTTTCCGTCGGCACGGAAAACGTGGTGATCGAGCCCGCATTGCTGTTCACAAAAAATCGCTAGAATCCGGTTTCCCCCTCTTCTCTCACCCTTCTGCGGACTCTCCCTTGGCCCATACCCTGATTGCGCGCTTCGGCGCCCTTGTTGGAATCGTTTGCGCCTCATTGGCCGCCCCCGTATTCGCGGCATCGATCGCCGAACCCGCCAAGGATCGCTATCCCGGCAATATCGTTCTCAAAGTCGATGTGAGCGACATCGAGCGCAAGATTTACCAGGTGCAGGAGACCATCCCGGTCGCACCCGGTCCGCTGACGCTGTTGTTCCCGCAATGGCTGCCCGGCACCCATTCGCCGATGGGCAATATCGCCGGTCTGTCGGGACTCGAATTCACGGCCAACGGCAAAGCGGTGCCGTGGGTGCGCGACACGGTCAATATGTACGCGTTTCATGTGCAGGTACCGAGCGGCGCCACCACGTTGCAGGCGAGCTTCCAGTACCTGAGCGCCAATACCTCTGCGCAGGGCCGCGTGCTGGTGACGCAGGACCTTCTCAATCTGCAATGGAATTCGGTCTTGCTGTATCCGGCCGGCTATCACAGCAACGGCATCACTTTTGAACCGAGCGTACGATTCCCGGAAGGCTGGAAATTTGCCGTGGCGCTCGAGACTGCGTGGAGCGACGCGCAAATCGCCCGCTTCAAACCGGTGGCGCTCACCGACCTGATCGATTCGCCTTTCTACGCGGGCCGCTACTTTAAACGTTGGGATATCACGCCCGACAAGGGCGCGCCGGTGTACCTGGACGTGGTGGCCGACAATGCCGAATCGCTGGCGGCCGACGAGAAGCTGATCCAGCCCCACCGGCAATTGATCGAGCAGTCCTACAAGGTGTTTGGCCGTCCGCCCTACGCGCACTACGACTTCCTGATCGCGGTGAGCGAAGTGTTCGGCGGCACCGGCGGCCTCGAGCACCGGCAATCCACCGAAATCGGCACCGGCGCAGGCTACTTCACCAAGTGGGCCACCACGCCGCACCAGCGGCCGGTAGTCCCGCACGAATTTGCCCACGCCTGGAACGGCAAGTTCAAGCGTCCTGCCGACCTCACTACCCGCAACTACAACGAACCGATGCAAAACACGCTGCTGTGGGTGTACGAAGGCCAGACCACTTATTGGGGCGACATTCTCTCGGCACGCGCCAGCCTCATCAGCCAGGTGGACGCGCGCGAGATGATTGCCCGCACCGCGGCGGAATCGGACAAGCGCGCCGGCCGCACCTGGCGCAACCTGCAGGACACCACCAACGAACCGATCATGGGCTGGCGCGCCGGTCGCGCCTGGCCCAGCTGGCAGCGCAGCGCCGATTACTACGGCGAAGGCAGCCTGATCTGGCTGGAAGCCGACCAGCTGCTGCGCGAGCTCAGCAACGGCCGCCGCTCGCTGGACGATTTCGCGCGCGCCTTTTTCGTGGTGCCCGCCGACAACTTCACCATCCAGACCTACACCTTCGACGACGTGGTGACAACGCTGAACGGTGTGGCGGCCTACGACTGGGCCGCCTTCCTCAGAGCCCGCCTCGACAGTGTCCGCGCCGACGACCCGTTGGACCCATTCGCCAAGAGCGGCTGGAAGCTCGTGTACACCGATAAACCGAACATCTATGGCGAAGCCGCCAGCAAGGGCCGCAATCAGGCCGACTTCGCCTATTCTCTCGGCGTCACGCTCAACCGCGCCGACCAGATCAGCGAAGTGGAATGGGGCAGCCCCGCCTTCGAAGCCAAGCTGGCGCCGGGCTCGACACTGGTCGCAGTCAACGGACGCGCCTATAAACCGGAACTGCTGGCCCAGGCCGTAGTTGCCGCCAAGGTGGAGGGCAAGGTGGAGCTGCTGGTAAAGACCGATGACCGCTACCGCACCGTTGCGCTTTCCTATCGCGGCGGGTTGCGTTATCCGCACCTGGAACGGATCGAGGGGACACCGGACCGGCTTTCGGCGGTGCTGGCGACGGTAAAATAGGCCGGCCTTTTTTGTCGATACGTGAATAAAACTCACCGAAAAAACCTTTAATAATGAATAGTTTGGAATAAACAAATACAATCTAGAAAATGACGGCGACAGCGCGGGCGCGGTGAAGTCGCACCTCCTTCCATTTACGCAAATGGGCGCCGGGTTTTCCATAAGGGCAGCTTGACGATTTGGCTTGACCGCGAAAGTCGCGGCGATTCCGCAAGGAACCGGCCCCGCATGCAAAGAAATGTATTTCGACGCTCGACCCATTTTGTGATCGAGCGGGACCACAAAATACGGCTAACCCGACCGATCGCGGCAAAGTGAAGAATGGACATGAAGACAGCCTTGATTATCGGTGTAACCGGGCAAGACGGCGCCTACCTGGCCGAGCTGCTGGTGGGCAAGGGATATCGGGTATTCGGCACATCGCGCGATGCGCAGCTATCCACTTTTGCCAACCTGATCCGGCTGGGTGTGAAAGACCGGGTGCAATTGGCCTCCGTAAGCCCGGTGGATTTTCGCAGCGTGCTGCAGTGCCTGCAGAAGACGCAGCCGGACGAGGTGTACAACCTATCCGGGCAGAGCTCGGTCGGCCTATCCTTTGAGCAGCCGGTGGAGACGCTGGAAAGCATCAGCACCGGCACCCTCACCTTGCTGGAAGCGATCCGCTTCACCGGCATGCCGATCCGCTTTTACAACGCTTCCTCCGGCGAATGTTTTGGCGACACCGGCGGCGTACCCGCCGACGAAAACACCCCTTTCCGCCCCAGGAGCCCCTATGCCGTCGCCAAGGCGGCGGCCTTTTGGGAAGTGGCGAATTACCGCGAGGCGTACGGCTTGTTTGCCTGCTCCGGGATACTGTTCAACCACGAATCACCGTTGCGACCGGAGCGCTTCGTCACGCAAAAGATCGTCATGGCCGCCTGCCGCATCGCCGCAGGAAGCGGGGAAAAACTTCAACTGGGCAATCTCGAGATACGCCGCGATTGGGGATGGGCGCCGGAGTATGTGGATGCGATGTGGCGCATGCTGCAACAAGATGCGGCCGACGACTATGTGATTGCGACTGGCAAGACTCATAGCCTGACCGAATTCACTGCGACAGCCTTTACCGAGGTAGGATTGGACTGGCAAGAACACGTGAAACTGGACGCCAAGCTATTGCGCCCGACCGACTTGGGGGCGGGTATGGCGAATCCGGCTAAGGCGTTAGTCCGTCTTGATTGGAAGGCGAAGAAGCTGATGCCGGAAATTGTGCGCGACATGGTTTTCACGCAACAGCAAAACCCGGCCTACGAGAAATAGTCATTTTCATTCTATCGTTTACAACGAAACTCAAAATATGAAAGCAGTCATCCTTGCCGGTGGCATGGGAACACGCATTAGCGAAGAAACTTCGATTCGCCCCAAACCTATGGTGGAAATCGGCGGCAAGCCCATCCTTTGGCACATTCTGAAAATTTATTCCGCCCACGGCATCAATGAGTTCGTTATCTGCCTTGGATACAAGGGATATGTGATCAAGGAGTATTTCGCCAACTACTTTTTGCATATGTCCGACGTCACTTTCGACATGGGCGCGAACAAGATGGAAGTACACAACGTCAAGGCGGAGCCGTGGAAAGTGACGCTGGTGGACACAGGCGACGAAACAATGACGGGTGGCCGATTGAAGCGTGTGCAGAAATATTTAGGAGAACAAGACTTCTGTTTTACCTACGGCGATGGACTGGGGGACGTTGATATCAGCAAGCTGATTGCTTATCACCGGTCACAAAAACGCCTCGCGACGGTGACCGCAACGCAGCCGCCTGGCCGATTCGGCGCTTTAAAGGTGGAGGATGGTCGCATTGCCGGCTTCCAGGAAAAACCACAGGGCGATGGCGGCTGGATCAATGGCGGTTTTTTTGTACTTTCGCCCAAAGTGATTGACTATGTGAAGGATGACAGCACGGTTTGGGAGCGCGACCCACTCGAGAATTTGGCCAGGGACAATCAAATGTCCGCTTACCTGCACGATGGTTTTTGGCAACCGATGGACACCCTGCGCGACAAAATGCTGTTGGAAGAACTCTGGGCCGCCGGCAAAGCGCCTTGGAAGATCTGGCAGTGAACAAGGCCTTTTGGCAAGGCAAGCGCGTATTTCTGACCGGGCATACCGGCTTCAAGGGTGGATGGCTTTCGCTTTGGCTTTCCAGCCTCGGGGCGGAGGCGACCGGCTATGCGCTGGCCCCCTCCACGCAACCAAACCTCTTCGAATGCGCAGGAATCGCGAAAGTTGTCAGATCCCACATAGCCGATATTCGCAATTACGATCAGTTGGCCGCCGCGCTTAAGGCGGCAAGGCCCGAGGTCGTTATTCACATGGCTGCGCAACCGCT
>CAZCKI010000247.1:0-5228 GCA_964498815.1 uncultured Burkholderiales bacterium | reverse complement strand
GTCGGCGTCAACGTCACCGGCAAATTACGCGAAGGCGTTACCGCCACCGACCTGGTGCTGGTGGTAACCGAAATGTTGCGCGCGGCCAAGGTGGTGGGCAAGTTCGTCGAGTTCTTCGGCGAGGGCACCACCACGCTGGCGGTGACCGATCGCGCCACCATCGCCAATATGGCGCCCGAGTACGGCGCGACCATGGGCTTTTGCCCGGTGGACGGCGCCACGGTGGACTACCTGAAAGCCACCGGCCGCAGCGCTGAAGCGATCGACGCTTTCGAAAGCTATTTCAAGGCGCAGGGCCTGTTCGGCGTGCCCAGGGCCGGCGACTGTGAGTATTCGCAGCTGATGTCACTGGACCTCGACAGCGTGCGCCCCTCGCTGTCCGGCCCCAAGCGTCCGCAGGACCGCATCGAACTCGGCAATATGAAATCGAAATTCACCGAGCTCTATTCCAAATCGGTGGCCGACAACGGCTTCGCCAAGGCGGCCGGCGATCTGAACAAGCGTTTCCAGACCAGCGACGGTATCGACATCGGTTCCGGCGATATCGCCATCGCCGCCATCACCTCGTGCACCAACACCTCCAACCCGGGTGTGCTGATCGCAGCGGGCCTGCTGGCCAAGAAAGCAGTCGAAAAAGGCTTGAAGGTGAAGCCGCACATCAAGACTTCGCTGGCGCCCGGCTCGCGGGTGGTCACCGACTATCTGACCCGTTCCGGCCTGTTGCCTTATCTTGAGAAGCTGGGCTTCTTCCTGGCCGGTTACGGCTGCACTACCTGCATCGGCAACGCAGGTCCCTTGGCCGAGCCGATCGAAGACGCCATCGTCAAGAACGACCTGGTGTGCGCGGCGGTGCTGTCGGGCAACCGCAATTTCGAAGCGCGCATCCACCCCAACCTGCGCGCCAATTTCTTGGGCTCCCCCCCGCTGGTGGTCGCCTATGCCATCGCCGGCAATGTGCTCACCAATCTGGAAACCGAGCCGCTCGGCACCGGAGCCGACGGCAAGCCCGTGTTCCTCAAGGACATCTGGCCCTCGAGCCACGATATCGCCGCACAAATGCATTTCGCGCGCGACCCGGCCGTGTTCCAGCGCCTCTATTCCAACCTCGGCGCCGACAATCCCCTGTGGCAGGCCATCAAGGGCACCTCGGGACAAGTCTACGACTGGCCGAAATCGACCTATATCGCCGAGCCGCCGTTCTTCGGCGACAAGTTCGGCATGAGCGCCGGTGTGGCCGTCGACGTGAATGGCGCGCGCGCCCTGGGCATCTTCGGCGATTCCATCACCACCGACCACATCTCCCCGGCCGGCTCGATCAAGGACACTTCGCCCGCCGGCAAGTACCTGATCGACCACAAGGTGATGAAACCCGACTTCAACAGCTACGGCGCGCGCCGCGGCAATCACGAAGTGATGATGCGCGGCACCTTCGCCAATGTGCGTATCAAGAACCTGATGATCCCGCTCAAGGCCGACGGTGGCCGCGTCGAGGGTGGTTTCACCCTGTACCAGCCGGGCAACGAACAGATGGCGATTTACGATGCCGCGATGAAGTACATCGCCGCCGGCACCCCCACCATCGTCTTCGGTGGCGAGGAATACGGCAGCGGTTCTTCGCGCGACTGGGCCGCCAAGGGCACACAGTTGCTGGGGGCCAAAGCGGTTATCGCCAAGAGCTTCGAGCGCATCCACCGCTCCAACCTGGTCGGCATGGGTGTGTTGCCCTGCCAGTTCAAGAACGGCGAATCGGCCGAGTCGCTGGGCATCAAGGGCGACGAGACCTTCGATGTGGTCGGGCTGGTGGGCGGCATCAAACCACAGATGGACGTCACACTCGTCATCCACGCCAAGGACGGCAGCCGCAAACAGACACAGGTGCTGCTGCGCATCGACACACCGATCGAAGTCGACTATTTCTTGCACGGAGGGATTCTTCCGTACGTCTTGCGTGAGTTGATTTCCAAAGCCGCCTAATAAATACCGTCGTTCCCGCGCAGGCGGGAACCCAGTGGCTTTCACTACACGACACTGGGTCCCCGCCTGCGCGGGGACGACGGTATACGTTCAGCAACGAACGGTACAGTTTCGAATGCATGTACATTACAAAGACCGGGCGCAAGCCCGGTCTTTTGTTTTTTTGCGACGTACAATGGCGCCATGAGCGAACGAAAATCCCGCACCAAGCTGTCCCTGCCGGTGGCCGAAGCACGCACCGAGCCGTTCGTGCGCTCGCAGTTGAGCGGCCCGCGCGCGCGCCGCGCCGCGGAAAAACGGGCGCTGGCACCCGCGCCCGCCGCACCCATCGTTTCCGCACCACCAGTCGCCGCCAAAACACGTGGTGGACCCACGACGCGGCCACCATCGGGCCGGCGTCCGCGCAGCGATGCGCCTGCGGCCGAAGCGAGGCCGGCTGCTCCGCAGCGTGCAGCACCGGTCAACGCGCCGAATGACGCCGATGCGCACGACGGCCGCATCCGCCTGTCGAAACTGATGTCGCAGCAGGGCATCGCCTCGCGCCGCGAAGCCGACGAGTGGATCGCCAAGGGCTGGGTGCGCGTCGACGACCAGATCGTTCGTGAACTAGGTTCGCGGGTACTGCCCGATCAAAAGATCACCATCGACAAATCCGCCAAGGAAGAACAGCGCTCGCGCGTCACAATTCTTCTGAACAAACCCATGGGCTACGTTTCGGGACAGGCGGAAGACGGCCACCAGCCTGCCTCGGTGTTGTTCGTGGCCGCCAACCGCTGGGAGCAGGACGAGGCCCCGCAACGCTTCCACCCCATGCAGGCCAAGGGCCTGGCTCCGGCCGGGCGGCTCGACATCGATTCGGTCGGGCTGATCGTGTTCACCCAGGACGGGCGCATCGCCAAGCAACTGATCGGCGACAACTCCGAAGTCGAAAAGGAATACCTGGTGCGTGTGGCCGGCACGCTGGCCCCGGCCGACCTGAAGCGCCTGCACCACGGGCTGGAACTGGACGGCGAGGCGCTGCGCCCGGCCAAAGTGTCGTGGCAAAACGAGGATCAGTTGCGCTTCGTGCTGCGCGAAGGCAAGAAGCGGCAGATCCGTCGCATGTGCGAGTTGGTCGGATTGAAAGTACTGGGCCTGAAGCGCATCCGCATCGGCAAGATTTCGCTAGGCGAACTGCCGCCCGGCAAGTGGCGCTATTTGTCCCCGCAGGAAAGCTTTGCATGAATACGAAGACGGCATGGAAGGCGCTGGCCGCCGTCGCGGCCCTGCTGTTGGCGGCCTGCGGCAGTGCGCCGCGCGCGCCGGGCACTGCGACCGCCGTGGTCGACAAAAGCGTTTCCACGCCGCCCGCCCCGCGCAGCCCGGCGGTACAGAAGCTCATCGACGAGGGCCGCGAGCTGACGCCCTTGGCGCAATCCGACCTGGTGCGCCGTTTCCTGTCCGCCACCTCCGCCCTGCCCAGCGTGGCCGACCGGACCGTCTATCGCAACGACAATACCCGCGATTTCTTTTCCGCCGCCGCCTTCGCCGCGATGCCGGAAGGCGAGCGCAGCAAGCTCACCGCGCTGAAGCTCGGTGAAGCCAGCTACTACAACACCAAGTACGGCTCGCCGCTCGCCTATATGCGGGCGCTGGACCTCGCCGCCGAACAAGGCGTCGGCGAGGTGTCGGGCAAGCGCATCCTCGATTTCGGCTACGGCTCGATCGGCCACTTGCGATTGCTGGCGAGCCTGGGCGCCGACGTTACCGGCGTCGATCCCGATAACTACCTCGAAGCCCTGTACAGCGATCCGCGCGATCAGGGCAAGGTTTCGGCGGTTGGCGGGCTGTTCACGCACTCGGGTAGCGTTACCCTGGTGCACGCCTACTACCCCAAGGACGCCAAGTCTGTAACCGCCGTCGGCGGTAACTATGACCTGATCCTGTCCAAGAACACCCTGAAGCGGGGCTACCTGAAGCCCGAGCGCAAGGTCGCCAACCCGCGCCAACTGATCCACCTGGGGGTCAGCGACGAGGAATTCCTGCGTCATATCCACGCAGCGCTGCGGCCGGGCGGGAAATTCATCATTTACAACCTGTATCCGAAGCCGTCCGGTCCCAACGAACCCTATCTGCCCTGGTCGGACGGCCGTTCGCCGTTTTCGCAGGCCCAATTCGAAAAGGCCGGCCTGCGGGTGCGCGCCTTCGATACCCCCGACCACACCTTTATTCGCAATATGGGACGTTCGCTGGGTTGGGACCGCAACGCCAAGGGGGAGCCGGTCGAGGACTACGAAGCCAACTTGTTTGCCCTCTATACCATCGTCGAGCGGCCATCGGCGAATCCCTGATTCTGGCGTTACCTCTGCTACAAATGGCGGCAAATGAGATAATTTGCCACTTTTGGACCTGCAGCCCACTGGGCCTGCTGCGATAAGCTGTTGGGGAGATCACCTTGCTGCAAACGACCATTCATTCGATGTGCCGCACAACGGCATGGCCAGCGGCAGCCGTTGGCGCCGCCATATTGCTGCTGTTGGCAGCCTGCCAGAAAAGCGATCCCGTACCGACCACCGCCGACCGCCTGAAATCGGTGGCCCAGCGCCAGGACACGCAGCCCGATTTCTTCGCGCCGCGCAAATCGGTCGACTACATGGCCAGCCTGAAGAACTTCAAGGATGCCCCGGCACCAGCTCCCGCGCCGGCCGCACCCGCCCCCGCGCCGGTCAAGACCGAGCCGGCCAAGGCGCCGGCACCGGAAGTGCGCCCAGCACCGGTAGCGCCGCCTGTGGCCGCTCCGACGCCAGCTCCCGCCCCGGTGGTGGTCGCCAGCGCCGCACCGACCGCGCGACCCGCCGCACCGGCGGTGGACCCGCAAGCGGTTACCGTGATCAAACGCGAGCAACCCGACTTCCCGCGCGATGCGATCCGCGCCGGGGTCGAAGCCGGCACCGTGCGCGCCAAAATCACCATGAATGCCGGCGGCGACGTCACCAACGTGACCATCGTTGCCTCCAATCCGCCGCGCGTGTTCGATCGCGCGGTGCGCTCGTCGCTGGAACGCTGGAAGTTCAACCCCGGCGCCGACGGCCGCACCTACGAGACTGAAATCGGCTTCAAGGTGGCGAACTAATACCAATCTCAAAAAATTGTCGCCCCGGCGAAGGCCGGGGTCCAGTGGCGTTTGACGCAAAGGCAACGAAAGACACTGGTTCCCGGCTTCCGCCGGGATGACAGCTCAATTGGGCCCCCTAATTAGCTTCCAGAGAGTTAAC
>CAZCKI010000246.1:0-5248 GCA_964498815.1 uncultured Burkholderiales bacterium | reverse complement strand
CAGTGCGGTGGACCGCTGCAACGACTTGCCTGCCAGCGCGCCCACTTTGACGTCCGGATACACCTCGAAGGTTGCGGTGAACTCGAACTTGTCCGCCGACTGGCCGGAATTGGCGGGTGCGAATCGCGGGTAACCGGCAACGCGCAGATTCTGTTTCTGCACTTCGCTGGCAAAAGTCTTTTCGACCGAATCGGACATGACTTCCTGGCGGACCTGGAAACCGTACTGATTGGCGACGATGTTGAACGGCACCTTGCCCGGACGGAAACCGGGCATTTTTGCGCTTTTCGCGATGCGCTTGAGGCGGCTGGAAATTTCCGACTCGATTTCGACGGCCGGCAGCGACAGGACGAGGTTGCGTTCGAGAACGCTGGATGATGCTTGAGCTTGCATGACTATTCCTTATTGCGATGTACTGTTACCCGCCGGATGGCTACGGTAGCGCGTCGCGCGGGTGAAATGGTGGTGCGAAAGAAGGGACTCGAACCCCCACGCCTTGCGGCGCTGGAACCTAAATCCAGTGCGTCTACCAATTCCGCCACTTTCGCTCGGCTTTCTCTGCGCATTTTACCGCAATCGGGGCTGGCGCGGAGCCGGCACACGCAGTATTTATTGCCTATTGCCAGTCGAAAGTGCTTGTTTTCACAAATATAATTGCGACGCGCCCGGTCAACCGGGAATGCCATTGTCGGTTCGTGCCCATTCTCTCCACCTTCGTGAATTGCAAAACCGTGCCTGTCGATCATTACGAGAATTTTCCGGTCGCTTCTTATTTGCTGCCGGCACGTCTGAGACGCCCGGTCGAAGTGATTTACGCCTTCGCCCGCAGCGCCGACGACATCGCCGACGAAGGCGACCTGCCGGAGCGGGAACGTATTGCCGGGTTGCGCACCTATGACGAGGCGCTGCGGGAAATTGCCGCCAGCCGCGAGCCGCAAGGCCAATTGTTTCGCGATCTGGCCGTGGTGATCCGCGAGTTCAAACTGCCGATCGGGCTCTTTCACGACCTGATCGACGCCTTTCGTCAGGATGTGACCAAAACGCGCTATACCGATTTTGCGCAATTGCTGGACTATTGCCGGCGATCGGCCAACCCGATCGGCAGGCTGCTGCTGCATCTCGAACACAAGGCCGATGCGCAGAATCTCACCCGCAGCGACGCCATTTGTTCTGCGTTGCAACTGATCAATCACTGGCAGGACGTTGCGATCGACTGGCAAAAGAATGAGGTAGGCCGCGTCTATCTCCCCCAGGACGAATTGGCGCGATTCGGCCTTGCCGATAGAGACATTGCCGTCGCCGAGGCCACGCCCGCGTGGGCGGCCATGATGCGATTTCAGACCGAGCGCGCGCGTCAGTTGCTGCTGTCGGGCCGGCCGCTGGTCAGCGCGATGTCGGGCAGATTTGCGTTGGAATTGCGCATGATCGTCGCCGGCGGCGCATGTATTTTGGATAAAATCGACGCGGTGAATGGTGACGTTTTCCGATTTCGGCCCCGATTGACCCGCTGGGACTGGCTGCGCATCGCCCCTGGCGCGATCCTCCTCCGATGACCCCCGACGAATACTGCCAACAGAAAGCCGCGCGCAGCGGCTCGAGTTTTTACTACAGCTTTCGATTTTTGCCCCCGGACCGGCGCCGCGCGATCACCGCCTTGTACGCGTTTTGCCGCGAAGTCGACGATATCGCCGACGAGGTTTCCGAAGTTGACGTGGCCCGCGCCAAGCTGGGCTGGTGGCGGGCGGAAGTCGCCAATCTGCACGCCGGCCATCCCCAGCACCCTGTGACCAAGGCCTTGCAGGACGCGACGCAGCGCTACGGCGTGGACCAGCCTCGGCTGCTGGAAATCATCGAGGGCATGGAAATGGACCTCACCCGCCGCCGCTACCAGCGATTCGACGAGCTCACGCTGTATTGCCACCGCGTCGCAGGCGTCGTGGGGCAGCTCTCGGCGGGTATTTTCGGCTACGCCAACCCGAAGTCGATCGAGTATGCGGAAAATCTCGGGCTTGCTTTCCAGATGACCAACATCATCCGCGACGTGGGCGAAGATGCGCGTCGCAATCGCGTGTACTTGCCGCAGGAAGACCTGGACCGCTTTTCGGTATCGCTCGACGACATCCTGGCTGCGCGTTCATCGCCGGCATTCGTCCGCCTGATGGCGTTCCAGGCGGAACGGGCCAAGCAAATGTACGCCGCCGCCTTCGCCGCACTCGCCGAGGAAGACCGGCGCGCGCAGCGACCGGGCCTGATCATGGCTGCCATCTATCGCACGCTGCTCGACGAATTGGAGCGCGACGGCTTCCCGGTGCTGACGCAACGCGTGTCGCTGACGCCGATTCGAAAGCTGTGGATTGCCTGGAAAACCTATGTATCGGCGTAGAACCGTCCTCCAAATCGGCTGCGCGGGCCGATTGGGCGGCTGCGATGCTCAAAGTACATTCGTACATTTGCGCTCCTCACCGCCCACTCAATCCCGCTCGCTCGATTTGGAGGCCGGTTCTACGCCGATAACTCCCAAGGTATTTTGATGTCATCCAGTCAAACGCTCAATTCGCATCAGATCGCCGTCATCGGCGGCGGTTACGCCGGCATGGCCGCCGCCGTGCGGCTCGCGGAACGGGGCCTGCCGTCGGTCGTGTTCGAAGCCGGCCCAGTGCTGGGCGGCAGGGCGCGGCGCATTCAATATCGCGACGCCACACTCGACAACGGCCAGCACATTTTGTCCGGCGCCTATGCCTCGCTGCTGGGCCAGATGCGCCAGGTCGGCGTGCCGCCCGGCGCGCTGCGGCGGATTCCTCTGTCGCTGGAGTTTCCGCCGGCATTCTCGCTGTGCGCGCCGAAACTTCCGGCGCCCCTGCACCTGGCCTGGGCGCTGCTGACGGCCAAGGGCCTGACTTGGCCGGCGCGGCGCGCGGCCATTCGCTTCATGCAGGCACTTAAGGCGGCCCGGTTCCAGGTCAACGCCTCCTGGACGGTCGACCAGTTGTTGATCGCGCATCGTCAACCCGCCACGGTCGTCGAATGGCTTTGGCGGCCCCTGACCGTATCTGCCCTCAATACCCCCACGGATCTTGCCTCCGCACAGGTATTCGTCAACGTTTTGCGCGACGCCCTGGCTTCGAACCGCGAAGCGAGCGATTTGCTGTTGCCGATGACCGACTTGAGTGCGCTGTTCCCGGAGCCGGCTGCCGCCTGGCTGGCCGGGCGCGGCGGTCAGGTTCATACTTCGGCGCGGATCACCAGGCTGCAGCCGGGTGCCGACCACGTTGCTTTGTGTCGCGACGGTGTGGACCAGATGTTTTCGAGGGTGGTTGTCGCGGTAGGCCCGCAACAAATCGATGCGCTGGGGTGCCCCGGCCTCACCTCACCCGCATTCCAGTATCAGCCGATCTATACCGTCTACCTGCAGTATCCCGGGGACGTAACACTCCCGTATGCCATGACGGGCAGGACACAAGGGCTTACGCAGTGGTTTTTCGACCGGGCGCGCCTGTCGGCGACCGGCCGTGCGCGCGGTCTGGTTGCCGCCGTCATCTCGGCCCAGGGTGGTCATGAGGAACTCGACCACGCCGACCTCTCCGCACGGGTCCATACGGAATTGACCGCCTTGGCGGGACCGCTGCCCGCGCCGTCGTGGCAGAAGGTGATCGCGGAAAGATTTGCCACTTTCAGTTGCACGCCGGGCCTTGCCCGTCCCGCCACGACGACTGGACTACGGCATTGCTTCCTCGCCGGAGATTACGTGGCGGGCGACTACCCCGCGACGCTGGAAAGCGCGGTACAAAGCGGCATTCTCGCCGCCGACCAGGTGGCTGCTTCCCTTTCCATGACAGACCGATGACGATTTCGCACAACAGTCTCCCCGAAGGCTACCGGCCCGACGCAAATCTGCTTTCGCAACGCGTTATCCTGGTGACCGGCGCCGGCCAGGGACTCGGCAAGGTCGCCGCGTTGGCGTTTGCGCAGCATGGTGCCTCGGTGATCCTGCACGGCAAATCGCTGGCCAAGCTGGAGGTGGTGTATGACCAAATCGCGGACAGCTGCGCGCCAAAGGCCGCCATTTTGCCGCTCGATTTCCTCACCGCTACGCAAGCCGAGCTGGATGGATTCGCGCATTCGATTCACGGAAATTTCGGGCGGCTCGACGGCATTTTCCACGCCGCCTCGCACCTTTCGCCGCTGACGCCGCTGGCGCTGCATGCGCTCGACTCGTGGCAACGCCATTGGCAGGTCAACGTCGCGGTGCCGGCCGCACTGACCAAGGCTTGCCTGCCGATGCTGCTGCGCGCGGCCGATGCCAGGGTGGTGTTTCTGACCGAGACGCACGCCGTCGACCCTCGCCCGTTTTGGGGACCTTTCGCGCTCGCCAAAGGCGTGCTGCCGAACGCCGCCGAAATGTGGCAGTCGGAACTGCCGGCCGATACGCCGCTGCGATTCCGGGTTTGCCTGCCGGGCCCGGTGGCGAGCCCGATGCGGGCTATCAGTCACCCGGCCGAAGCGCGGGAAAGCTTATTGCCGGCGGAAAGCCTGGTCCCGCATTTCCTATACCTGATGGGGCCAGACAGCCGGTCGGCGACCCGTACTTTGCACTACTGCCAACCCTGATGCACCCGCTTTGCAACGATTGCCGGCGGGCTTGCTACCGTGAAGATGTTCCGTTAACGCGCCGGATTTGGGTAAACTATCTGCGGTTCAAGGGAACCCACAGCTCCGGAACGTCAACGTCTCTCTCATAAGAATTGCGACCAATCGCGTGAACGCCATGCTAGACCAGGGTAACCGAACGTTTATCGGCAGCGTCGTGTTCATCGACATTGTCGGCTATTCGAAAAAATCGGTATCCGAACAAATCAGCATGAAGGACCGCTTTACGGGCCTGTTGACCGATTCGCTGAAAGACATCGGTCCCGAGCAACGCATCATCCTCGACACCGGCGACGGTGCCGCGCTGAGCTTCCTCGGCGACCCCGAGGACGCGCTGTTTGTCGGCATGCACATGCGCGACATGCTCAAGCAAATGCTCGCGGAAACCGACCAGACGGCGCCGATGACGGAACTCGCCTTGCGCATCGGCATCAACCTCGGCCCGGTAAAACTGATCCGCGACATCAACGGACACCCCAATATCGTCGGCGACGGTATCAACGTCGCGCAGCGCATCATGAGCTTTGCCAAACCGGGACAAATCGTCGTCTCCCGTTCCTTTTTCGACGTGGTGTCGGTCATCTCCGACGAGTACGGCAAG
>CAZCKI010000245.1:0-5255 GCA_964498815.1 uncultured Burkholderiales bacterium | reverse complement strand
GCAGACAAGCCATTCCAGGATGCGGTCAGCATGCTGCGTCGCCAGACGTAGCGGACCGCAGGGAACGTCCCGCGCTACCAGGGACGCTGGCCGCTGCGCCGGTGTAATCCAACAGTAAGTGCACGCTCTCAAGTCGAATTCGGCTTCCAGGCAGAGCATTTCCCACCTGTCTGGGTAGGTTCAATTTGGCCACCCTTGTGAGAGCATGTCCCGTGCGCTGAATGCGATGCGTCCGCTACGCGTCACGAGGATCGGAGGAAAGTCATGGCCGCGGTCATTCAAGAACTTTTCATCAACCCACCTCTAGTGGTCGCCCGGCTGGGCGGCGGCTCCACCCCGCAAGAGGCGTATCAATGGGTCGACTCGCCGAACCCGCGTTCCCCGGGCGAGACCGTCGTCGTACCGGACTGGTCGCTGGCCGTTCAGGCCGACGGCAGCGTGACGCCCCACATGCCCAGCGCGGTACGCCTTCGGGATGGCGCGCTGATACGTCCGGTCGCGCCGTTTCTGGAAATATGGGCTCGACTCGGCGAACCCGGCAGCGCGGCCGGCACCTGGCAGGACGCTCCGCTGACGCCCGCGCTGCTGACGGCGCAGGGTGTGGCGCTTGCGGACGTGCTGTTTCGGGTCAATGCGATCAATGCCAAGGCGGCGCGTCGAACCGCTAACGCGGCATTGCGCTACGGCACCTTTCCGCCGGCGACGGTGCGCGCGGACGACAACCGCAGCGTCCCCATCGTTGGCGTCAGCCCGCCCGGGGTCACGCAAGCCATGATCCCGCCTGGACAGGGCATTCCCATGGGTTCGCTGCAGGTCATGCGCAGCCGCCCCCAACCGGCGTCCGGCGCCACGTTGTGGGCCGACCAGGTCAACGTCGAAGTGCTGCGGCTGCGCTTCACCCCCGCGGCGGGGTACGCCTACGGTCCACCGTCTTCCGCACAGCCCAACCCGACTTCGCCGCAGAACAGCGCGACGCCGGTCGACGATCCAAGCCGGGCGTTCCTGAACGCCAGGGCCGGATGGGCGGGGGTGAGTGTCGATGCGCCCGATCTGCCCGGAGACACGTATGACGGCGCCGACGTGGGCGACGATCGTTCCCTGGGTGTTGTCGACGACACCTGCGAAGCGCGCATTGAAGTCAGTTTTGCGCTGCCGCAACAGGCCGGCAGGGTGGTGAGCGCGGCCGCAAACGTGTTCGTCGCGCCGCCCGATTTCGCGCCGGATCGGCGCCCGTTTTTGTCGCTGGCCGACGAACTGAACGATCGTATGGCCGATGCCGCCGCGCGCAGTGCGCAGCTTTCGCCGGCAGAGCGCGACCTCTGGGTGGAAAACCTGTTCGAACGCATCCAGGAGACCGTATCGCTATTCAACGTCGACTTCCAGCGGCAGTCCCGTGCCGCGACGCTCACCGGCAATCAGTTGACCACGGCCATCCCCCAGGATCGCACGCTGCCGGCCACCGACGCCATGGGCGGGCGCGACGCCTTGCGAAACCCCTTGTTTGCGGTGGCTGCGCCGACGCCGCCGGAGCCCTTGCCGCTCACCGAGCACGCGCGCATGCGTCACCGGGCGTTGTCGGACCTGCAGGCGCTGCGCAATTTTGTGCAGCAGAAGCCGGGGCGCCTGCGCGAACTGATCCGGGCGCCATTTGAAGTCAGACGCAACGAGAGTGCGGATGCCTCGACCATGGCGATGCCGCCGTTCATGCGCAATTCCAACGCCCAGCCCCTGACCTTGTCGGTCTGGCAGTACGAGCTGCTGATGAAGTGGGTTGCCGAGACCGAGGCCGGCGTTGCCGCTCCCGGCGGCCCCGCGCCGGTTGCCTCTCCCGCCGGACCGGTTGCGCAGCCGGTATCGGAGGCCGCTGAGGAACGCCGTCGGCAAATACTCGATCGCGTACGTGCGGACGGGCAGAATCCATGAACATGGTTGGCTCGGTCGCCGGACACGCCGATGCGCCCCAGTACCATCGCTTCCGGTCGGGCGAAGGAGAGCACATCCTGATCGTGCCGCGGTCGCGCATTTACGATATCGGCCGCATCGACCCGGCTGCGGATAGCGACGGTATCCCGTATCAGGCCATGGATCCGCAGGAACTGGGCAGCCTGGTCGAGGCCCTGATCGAAACGATAGCGCTGGCCGAGCCCGACCGCGAGTCCTTGTCGGGCGTGGCGGCACCCGCGCCGCAGAGCATCTCGCTCAATGTCAGTTCGAGTTGCAACCTCTCGTGCTCCTACTGCTATGCGGCACGCGGCGCTTTCGAGGGCGCGCAACCGGAACCGATGAATTTCGATACCGCGCGCCTTGCGATCGACAGCCTGCTCGCTCGCGCCGACCCCGCTGCGCCGATCACCATCGGTTTCCTGGGCGGTGAACCGTTCGTCAACCGCCGTCTGATTCACCAGGCAGTGGCCCACGGCGAGGCCGGAGCGATTGCGCGCGGGCTGGACCTGCGCTTCTCGGTCACGACCAACGGCACCTTGTTGCGCGAGGAAGATCTTCGATTGTTGCGTGAGCGCCCCTTCGCGGTGACCGTCAGTATCGACGGGGATGTGCGCACCCACGAGCGCCTGCGTCCTTTCTTCAACGGCCAGGGCGGCAGTCACAGCCAGATGTGCGCGGCGATCTCGCCGCTGTTGCGCGACCCCGGCCAGGCGCAGATCGCGGCGCGGGCAACCGTCACCCGCTTCGATCTGGATATCGCGCGCGCATACGACGCGATTCTCAAGCTCGGTTTTTCCGAGGTCGGCTTTTCGCCGCTCAAGGCGGGCCCGGATGGCGCGGGGCCGTTGCGCGACGATGATTGGTCTTTGTATCTCGACAGTCTGATAACGCTTGCCCGGCGCGAACTGCGAACCGTACTGCAGGGCGGCCGCATCAGGCTGACCAATTTCGCCGTCGCGCTCAAACAGTTGCACCGGGGAGCTTGTTCCCCCTACCCCTGTGGAGCGGGCGGCGGCTATTTTTCGGTGGCCGCCAACGGCGATTGGTATACCTGCCACCGCGCCATCGGCGATAAATCGTTTCACGTCGGCGATAGCTCGGGGCTCGACCCGGGGCGGCGCGTGCAATTTCTGGAACAGCGGCACGTTCATGCCCAGACCGATTGCCGGCGCTGTTGGGCCCGCTACCTGTGTTCCGGTTCATGCCACCAGGAAGCCGCGCGACGCACCGAGCAGTCGTGCGACTTCGTTCGCGGCTGGCTGGATTTCTGCCTCGCGGCCTACTGCGAAGTCAGTTCCGGGCGGCCCGATTACTTCTCAACTCCGCACGCCGCGTCGCATCCGTTTGCCCAAAGGAGGACATCGTGAGCCGCACTGTTCCCGTCAAGCTGGTTCCCCGCAACGTGGCCGCGCTGCGGCGCGGCCAGTCGGCCGCCAGCGCCGTCGCCACCGTCGCCGGAAACCCGGCATCCACCAGGCTCGAATCGGGTGTCGGCAATTGCTTTCCCGGTCTCGAGTGCGACCTGCGCAATCTCGAACGGCGTTTTTTCCCTTTTCTTGAGGTCAATATCGCGACCAACGCCATTACGGTCATAGGCGTCAATCGCGCCGGCGTCGATGCGGCGCTGGCGGCCGGACAAATCGACGCCACTGGCGCCGAGAGCTATGGCCGCATCGATACCGACGTCAGCCAAGGGCGCACATGGCGGGTGGTGACTTTGCGCGGCGCGTTCGGCCCCCTGGGCGTGCGTACCGTGACGATCGCAACGGTCGGCCAAGCCGCGGGGGAGCCGCCGGATGCCTGGACGGCGATTCGGCTGCTGACCGAGAGCACCGAAGTGCAATTGACTTTGCAACGAGGCAGCGCACGCCGATCTCTCACGGGAAATCGCGAGCGCTATCTGGACGACAACGGCGCATTGGCCGCCATGTTCGTCCCGGGCGAGCTCACCCAGTCCCTGTGCAGTCCCTGGACCCACGACTTTCGCGACTGTGGCTGTTTTTATTGGGCCTCGAACCACCCCGATATCGCCCAGCCGCCGCGCCCGGACCCCGGCGTGACGGACCCAGAGTGGAACCGGAATGTGCCGTGGGAGCGCGCCGACCGCGATCCCGATGTGATACCGGCGGCGGCCGTCGCCGACACCGAGCCCGACATACTCGACTATTACGAGATCAACCAACGCTGGCAGGAGCTGAACTTCGTTCTGGAGGGCCGCGAAGCGCTGGGCAGCTACGTGGCTGCGGCGCCTTCGGCCCAGCCATTTGCCGCCGGCGTCGCGCTGGAAGCGCAGCTGCGCTACGCCGCCGGCGTTGAACTTGCTGTGATGCAGACCTATCTGACCTCGGCCTACTCGCTACGCGCGACCGGCGCCAGCGCCGCGCTGACCGATGACATCAACGCGGCGCGCGCGGAGCTGATGCGCATCGCGTTCGGCGAAATGCGCCATCTGCGGGCCGTCAACGATGTGCTGGCCGCGATCGCGCGCGCGGCGGGCAGGCCGTTCACGCCCGCGCTGCGGGTTGCCCGCATCCTGCCGGGTGAGACAACGCCCTGGCAGGGGCGCGCCGCGACGCCGGAGGCGATCACCAATTACATTCGACTCGAAGCGCCTTCGATATCCTCGGTCGACGGTCTGTACGCGCGTATTCTGGCGACGCTCGAACGCGACGGGGAGGACAAGGAAGTGCAAAACGTGCGCTCGATCATCGCCGAGGGGGAGGACCATTACGAGACCTTCCAGTTCATCCAGGAATGGCTTGGACGACATCCGCCGGCCACCTATTTGCGCAATCCGGCTTTGGCCCCGCCACCCGCGAACAATGTCCAGCACCAAGCCCTTCAGCAACAATTTACCGCCGTCTTGACACGCTTGTACGACGGCTACAGCAAGGGTTTGCCGGCCGGCGCCGTCGACATCAATCAGGCTCGTACCATGATGGTAGTGCCGCCCAATGGTCTCGCCAGCGCGGCGCAGGCGGTGGCGAACGCGGGCTTCCTGGTGGTTTTCGACGCGCTCGCCGATCCGCGCTTCGCACCGACGGATCCTCCACCGGCCTGATCGCGACGGCCGGTGGTGTACTCCCTTGGCTAGACCCGCATTCGTGATCCTGGGCAGCGGCCCGGTTGCGCTTGCGTGTGCGCTGTGGTGCGCCCGCAAGGGAACGGTGCGCGTGCTGTGCGCACCGCGCGAATACGAGGAATTCGCGATGCCCCGCGTCGAAGTCGTGCCGATAGCCACCGTTGCCGGGCTGGTCGAACTCGGCGTTCATCCCCACGCCATCGGCGTTTTCGACTTCAACGATAGCCGG
>CAZCKI010000244.1:0-5259 GCA_964498815.1 uncultured Burkholderiales bacterium | reverse complement strand
CGCAAAAGAACATCATCAATACCGAAGGCGCGCAGGCCATTCTCAATCTCGAAGCTACCGATCCGGTCTACGCCGCCAAGGTGCTGCGCACGGCGCCGGACGCAACCGACATCGCGCGCGGCGCGCCTGGCGCCATCGTCGGCGTCCTGAACCAGTTCGTCAATCTGACCGAGCTTCGCACCAAGGGGGTCGATTTCGAATTGCGCTGGCTGGTCTTCCGCAACGACTGGGGTGCGGTGCGCTTTAGCACCAACAACACCTACGTCAGCAGCTACAAGACCCAAAACATCAAAACCGACCCGCTGATCGAGTTTGCCGGCACCTACGGCATCCCGCGCCTGCGCAGCGTGCATACGCTGTCGTGGGAAATGGGGCCCTGGTATGCCGTGGTTACGGCGAACCACATCGACAAGTACGGCGCTTCGACTTCGGCGCCGGTCGGCGCAGCGAGTGTAGTCGGCAATTTCGACACCTTCGACCTGCAGGGCTCGTACAGCGGCTTCAAGAACCTGAAGCTCACCTTGGGAGCCCGCAATCTGCTGGATCGGCAGCCGCCGATCGATTTGTCCTCCGGGCTGCTGCCGTACGATATTACCCAGCACAACCCGCGCGGCGCGTTCTACTACGCCACGGTCAGCTACAAGTTCAAATAATGACCGGGCACGCGGGGGCGGTTCGACCGCCCCCGCGCGACGGGACGGGCTACGGTGACGCCGTAGTCGTTCGCGTTGGCGGCGGCCGGCAGGGCTGAAACGGCGTCAAAGGCAGCCGCGCGCACGTTTTCGCCAAATTGGTGACAAATCGCTACAAATCAAATTCTTGCATTGCGTAGGATCGGATCTCGGTAGCAAAAGATTGGCAAAACGCGCGGACCATGGAGCTTTGCCGGCGCATTCGGCCACACTTTGCGTCAAAACGAATTGCCTGACATTGGCATATTGAGCGTCACCGCGCGACGTGCAACACCCAGGCACGAGAGTCCCATCACACTATCCCCACCGAGACTGCGAGAACCATCATGTTGAACGAAAGAAATGAAATCGGCGCTTCGGTATCATTGACATCCATGAACTCTCCCGCCGAGGCACCCGAAATCTCCTGCCGTATCCTCCTGATCGAGGACGACGTGGAGCTGGCCAACCTGAAGACGGACTATCTCACCAAGCGCGGCATGACGGTCGCCATGGAACATCGCGGCGACCGTGCCCTGGAGCGCATTGCCCGCTACCAGCCGGACTTGATCGTCCTCGACGTGATGCTGCCCGGACTGGACGGCTTCGATATCTGCCGGCAGATGCGCGCGCAAGGATTGGAGATCCCGATCGTGATGCTGACCGCGCGCGAGGAGGATTTCGACCAGGTGCTGGGCCTCGAATTGGGCGCGGACGATTACCTCACCAAGCCGGTGCAGCCGCGTCTCTTGTACGCGCACATCAAGGCCATTCTGCGGCGTGCCACCACTGCCAAGACCATCGTCACCGGCGGCGAAATGCTGCAGTTCGGTCGATTGCACATCAACCGCATTGCCCGCGAAGTCAAATTCGGCACCGCCGCCATCAGCCTGACCACGGCGGAATTCGACCTGCTGTGGCTGCTCGCGGTCAACGCCGGACGGGTGCTTTCGCGCAATGAAATCCTCAAGGAACTGCGCGGCCTCGATTACGACGGCATCGACCGCTCGATCGATTCGCGCATCTCGCGCCTGCGCCGCAAGCTGGAAGGCGATTCCTCGCAGAATTCCCAAATCAAGACGGTACGCCCGCACGGTTACCTGTTCAGCCCCACCACCTGGTAGAAAATATGGCGCTGGGCAAGCTGTTCCTCAAATTGTGGCTGTTCCTGCTGGCGACCTCGTACACGTCCTACATCATCCAGGTCACAATTTTCGAATGGCAGCAGGACCAGGTGCAGAATGTTCGCCCGCAGGCACCCTTCCTCATTACGACGGCTGAGGCGGTTAGCTGGGCGCTGCGCGATGTGCCGGCCGACGATTGGCCGAAGCGCTTTGCCGACCTGAAACCGCGGCTGAGCTATCCAGCGGAGCTGCTGCCTTTGAGTGGCCTCGGCAACTATCTGGAACACCATGGCGGCGCGGATTTGAAACCCTACCGCGAAAGCATCGCCAGCGGCCGCCAGGCCATGTTCAGCTCCCCCAATTACAAGATACTGCTAGGGCTGAAGCGCCTGCCGGAGAGCGACTATGTGCTGGTCGTGGAGTTGCCGCCGATGGAGCCGCTGTTGATTCTCGGCATGCTGCGACCGGCCACGGTGTCCCAACTGGTGGAATGCTTCATGTACGGCACGGCGGTATTGTTGTGGCTTTCACTGTTCTGGCGCGACCTGAAAAAGCTCAGCAGCGCGGCGGAAATGGTCGGTAACGGCAAGTTCAATGTCGTGGTAAACGTCGGCCGCGGCTCATCGATGCGCCCGCTGGCCGACTCCTTCAACCGTATGACCGAGCGTATCTCTGCGTTGATCAAATCCCACAAGGATCTCACCAATGCCGTTTCGCATGAATTGCGCACGCCGCTGGCGCGCCTGCGTTTCGCGCTGACGCTGACCGAAGAAAGCGACGCCCCCGCCGAGCGGCAGCAGCTGTTGCGAAAAATGCAGCGCGACGTGACCGAACTGGACTCGCTGACCAGCGAAATGCTCACCTACTCGCGCCTCGATCGCGACATTCCGGATTTTGCGCTGGTGTCGATCCCGCTCGATAGCTGGCTCCCGCAGGTGATCGAGGAAGAGATCGAAGCCGCTCGCGCCAGTGGTATCGAAATCCCGGTCATCGTCAGGCCTTCTATCGACCAGGCCCCGCTGGACCAAAAATTCATGGCGCGCGCGGTCGGCAACCTGATCCGCAATGGCCTGCGTTTTGCGAAGTCCAAGGTCGAAGTCGAAATCAACCGCGACGACAAGGGATATTTTGTCCACGTCGACGACGACGGCCCCGGTATCGCCGAAGCGGAATCGGAGCAGTTGTTCGTCCCTTTCGCGCGCCTCGATGAAAGCCGCGCGCGCGAGTCCGGCGGCCTCGGCCTCGGACTTGCTATCGTCCGTCGCATCGCCGAACGGCACGGCGGAACGTCCACGATCAGCAAATCGCCCCTGGGCGGCGCACGCATCACCATATCCTGGCCGTCCGCCTGAGTTTTCGTTTGGCAGCCGGAAGCGCTGCGGCTCGCTCAAACACTGCTGCCCTGACGCACTTCCGCAAACCGATCCCGGCAGGTGCCGCACCAGGTAAAAAAAGCCCGCCAATTTGCATTGGCGGGCCTGACTGCGGAGTGCAGGGACTTACTTGAACTGGTAGCGCACCGAGCCGTACACGAAGCGGGAGCGCACATCGTAGTAGGTCGGATCTACACCGATGATGAACAGGGTGTTTTGGTTGGTGCGCGGCGGATTGGTGTCCAGGATGTTCTTGGCGCCCAAGGTGAAAGTCAGGTCCTTGATCCCGCTGTAGGCCAACTGCAGGTCAAACAGACTCATCGCGCTGACGCGGCGTGGATCGCCGTTGCCGTCGGTGTTGACGTCGATGTAATCCGACTGATAGGTATTGCCCAGGGTCGTCGCCCACGGCCCCTGCGACCAGCTGACCGTCGCATAGTGCTTCCAGCGCGGCACCACTCCGCTGATCACCGCGCCTGCCTGATTGGACACAAAGCCGGTATAACTGCCGTCCGGATTTTGCGCGTCGTTACGCCGATAGTAGGTGCCGGCCAGGTCGAAGCGTAGCTGGCCCATCTCCCACTTCGGACCGCGCCAATGCGTCTCCACGTCCAAGCCTTCCACGTGCAAGGCGCCCAGATTGATATTGGTACCCTGGATGCTGGTGATGCGGCCCGGCAGATTGGGGAACGGTGCGGCGGGCGCTGCACGCGTCACCAAGTTGCCGTACGTGTTCAGGTCGCCGAGAATGGTCGTGACCGGGATGCCGGTAGTAATGACGTTGTTCAGACGAATCTTGAAGTAGTCGGCCGAAATCGTCAGCCCCCAGCCCGGCTCGAAGACGATACCGACGGTGGCCTGCTCCGACTTTTCCGGTTTCAGCTTGGGATTGCCGCCGGTGGTCACGGAAAACTGGGTGTTGCAGTCGAGGCCGGTATCGTGCGTGACCGGACAGCGGATCGGATCGCTGGTGCCGGCCGCCGTCACCGTATTCGCTTGCGGGATGAACAGCTGGTACAGGGACGGCGCCAGGAAACCCTTGCCGTAGGAGGTGCGCAACAGCAGCGACTTCATCGGCTCCCAGCGCAGGCTAACCTTGGGGTTGGTGGTGGTGCCGAAGTCGCTGTAATGGTCGCTGCGGAAGGCGACATTGCCCTCGAGGCTCTTCAGGATTGGCACGTTCAATTCGGCGAAGTAGGCACGAATGTCACGCTTGCCGCCCAGGTCCGGGAAACTGCCGCCGAAGCCAGACACGTCGCCCGTCTTCAGCGTCGGGTCGTAGGTTTGATCGAGCGACTCGTGGCGCACCTCGCCACCGAACGCCAGTGCCATCATGCCGGCCGGCAGCTGCCAGACATCGCTGCCGGCGCGCGCTTGGATGCCGGAGCTCTTGGACGTGCTCTTCAGCGCATCGCCGACAAAATTGGTCGCCTGCAATTGCGCGGTGACGGCGGCGCTATTGGGGCCGAACATATTGACGGTGCCGCCATTGAGCAGGGGCAGCAGCTTGCTGTACAGCGGGAAGCCGCTGTTCACATGCTGCGTGGTATGCGCCGTGCTGCTGTAGAACGAGGTATCCAGGTCCCAGGTACCGACGTTGCCTTTGACGCCACCGCTAATCTGGTTGGCCTGGTTGGTGTCGGTGGTATCACGAAAGCCGTTTTCCACGGCTCGATAGCGAACATTCAGCGGCTGTCCGCCTACGCCGGCGGCGGCGGCCAGGGCAGTCGGATAGAACGGGCTGGTCGGCCGCAGGGTGATGGTGGCGGGAATATCGGCGTTCGGGCCGTAGGAGAAAATACTCGAAATCGGCACTGGTTGAATGATCAGGCGGGTTTCGTCCTTGGACGCAACGGCCGTCAGGTACCCTAGCCAGTCGGCGTTGAATTGGACGCGGCCGGAAGCAAAGAAATTGCCGAGCTTGTCGTGCGGGATCGCCTCAACGCCAGGCACGGACGAGGGATCGAAACGGCAGACGCCACCCAGAAAGGACGAGGGGGCACAGTTGTTCGGCACGGCCTTGACCCCGACCCCGGGCGTGGTCATGGTGATGACGCCGATGCCGCCGGTGGTGATATTGCCGGGAAAGGT
>CAZCKI010000243.1:0-5266 GCA_964498815.1 uncultured Burkholderiales bacterium | reverse complement strand
GCATCTTCGGGAGCCACGTCTGGCCACAGGACTTGCTTGGCATCGAAAGCGGCAATCGAACTGTCGTGCATGTGACGCTACAGTGCCAGGTCAACGGCCAGACCGTCGCCTCGGGCGGCGACTCGGTCATCTTCCGGTACCGCGATGTGGTTTGCCCGCCCGGCTACGAGACCAGGGTGCCGAACGGTCCGGACGGGTTTCTGTGCGCGGGCCCGATAGGAATTCGCTGCCTGACCTGCTACGACAATTATCTTTCGCAAGGCAATCCCATCAACGCCGGCACACAGACCAAGTACGAAGTCGAGCCCGACTTCAAGGTTCCGGGCTCGCCGCTGGAAATCGTGCGTTACTACAACTCCCGTATAACGCACGACAACGGCAGCTTCGGCTCGAACTGGCGGTACAACTACGATCGAAAACTGAAAATCAGCAGTGCTACGGTGATCCACGCCCAGCGACACGACGGCGCGGTACTGACGTTTTGGCTGCAGGGCGGCACCTGGGCAACCTTTGGGGACATCAGCCGGCGCTTTTCGTACGCCAGCGACCCGACCAATCCGCAAATTGCCTATGCGTTGCGGGAAACCGACGACAGTGTGGAGTACTACAGCGCTGGCGGCGTACTGTTGTCCATCGTCTATCGCGGCGGACAGACCATCACATTCAGCTATGGATTCCACCTCACCACGGTGACTGATTCGTTCGGCCGCACCCTGCGAATCAGCGCCAGCGCAGATAGCGATCATATCGACAAGGTGCGCAGTATTACCGCCCCGGACGGAAGTGTCTACGTCTACGAGTACAAGAAATCGCCGTTGGATGTCACCAACAGCCCGCTCGGGAATCCGTCCGATCCGGCAAATCCCGGCGATCCGACTCTTTATATTTGGATGCTGTCGAACGTTACGTACCCGGGTGGCGCCGCCAAGGGTTACGTATACAACGAATTTCAAAATATCGGCGCGACCAATACATTCCCGCAAACGATGACGGGTGTTGTCGACGAGAACGGCGCCCGTTACGCAACGTTCAAATACACGGGCGGCGCCTATTGGGGGATGGCGATCATCCCCTATTCCACGGAACATGCCAACGGCGTGGACAAATTTACCGTCGGCTACGGCACCACCGGCGGAGGTGAATTCACGTTCACGAATCCGCTGGGCAGGACCATGACCAACATCATGGGAAACATAAATTCTGTCCCCATTTCGCTCGACGTCATCGACACATGTCTTACCTGCACGGGCACCGTGCAGGTGCACATGGGCGATCAATACGACAATAACCGGAACGTATCGATTCACGTCGATCCGGACGGCCGTCACACCAAGTATCAATACGATCTGGCTCGCAACCTGGAAAGCTCGCGTACAGAAGGCTTCCTCACCGGAACCACCTCTGCGGGACCGCTCACGCGCACTACCACCACCGCCTGGCACCCTACGTTTCGGCTCCCCGTTACCATCACCGAGCCGCTGGCGAGTGGCAACAGGGTCAGCAATTTCACCTACGATGGCAGCGGCAATCTGACGCAGCGCGTGGTCACCACGCCGCAGGGCAGCCGCACCTGGAACTGGACCTACGACGCCTACGGCCGGGTGCTCACCGCCACCGACCCGCGCGGCAAAGTCAGCAGCAATTCCTTCTATCCCAACGATCCTTCCCAGGGCTTTAACCGCGGCCTGCTTGCCTCGGTGACCAATGCCGCCGGTCAGACCACCACCATCGGCAATTACAACGCCAACGGCCAGCCGCTGTCGATCACCGACGCCAACGGCCTCACCACGACGCTCACCTACGATGTGCGCATGCGCCTGGCTTCGCGCAATGTCGGCGGCGAGATTACTTCCTACTCTTACGATTTGGTCGGCCAGCTCTTGAATGTAACCCTGCCCGAGGGCTCGACGCTGGCGTACACGTACGACGACGCCCACCGCCTGGTGCAGATCGCCGACGGCCTCGGCAACCGGATCATTTACACGCTCGACAACATGGGCAACCGCACTCGCGAAGACGTGCTGGACCCGTTAGGCCAATTGGCGCGCACCCACCAGCGCGCGGTCAATGCGCGCGGGGCGATGGAACAGGATATCGGCGGCGCATCCGGCCAGACCACCCAATACGTCTACGACTTCAACGGCAACTGGCTGAAGATGACCGATCCGCAAGGCCGCATCACCGCGCGCGCCCTCGACGACCTGGGTCGCATGAAAACGCTCACCGATGCCGCCACCGGTATCACGCAGTATCAATACGACCCTCAAGACAACCTCACCAAGGTGATCGATCCGAAGAGTCTCGCCACCAACTACACCTACAACGGCTTCAACGAAATGGTCAGCCAGCAATCGCCGGATACCGGCACCACGTCGTTCACCTACGACCTCGCCGGCAACCTGCTCACCAAGACCGATGCGCGCGGCGTGACCTCGACGTACAGCTACGACAGCCTGAATCGCGTTTCGCTGATTTCCTATCCGGACGAAATGGTCATCTACAACTACGATACCTGCACCAACGGCAACGGCCGCCTGTGCAGCTTTACCGACAAGACCGGCGTCACTTCCTACGGCTACGACAACAAGGGCAGGGTGGTCTCGAAAGCGCAGAACGTCGCCGGCGTCACGCAATCGGTTGGCTATACCTACAACGCCGCCGGGCAGATGAGCAGCATGACCCTTCCTTCCGGCAGCGTGCTCGCCTACACCTACGGCAACAACCGCCTCACCGGCATTTCGCTTGACGGTACGCCCGTCACCATGAACGCCGACTACGAGCCGTTCGGCCCGATCGGCCAGTGGGACTGGGGCAACAGCAACGGCGGTCCGCTCAACCAGCACATCCGTTATTTCGATACCGACGGCCGCAATACCAAGATCGAATCCGGCAGCGGCATCGACCCCCAGGTCATCGTCTACGACGCGGCCAGCCGCATCACCGATTTGCAGCGGCTCAGCAACGGCGTGGTCGACCCCGCCCGCTCGCTTTCGTTTTTCTACGACAATCTCGACCGTTTGGTGGCAGCAGCACCGGCGCCCGGTTCCGGCAGCGCAGCACCTTCGCAAAGCTTCGTCTACGACGCCGTCGGCAACCGTACCAACCAAACCTTCAACGGCGTCGGCACTACCTATAACTACAACTACAGCACCACCGGGCATCGCCTCAACAGCGTGAGCGGCGGCATGGCGAAGAGTTTCGGCTACGACGCAGTCGGCAACAAAGTCACCGACGGCGCGCAGACCTGGACCTACGGCGCCAACAACCGGCCGACACAAATTGCGCTCGGCAGCGGGCTGAACACCGTCAATGTTTTCTCCGACATCAACGCGCTCGGCCAACGGGTGCGCAAGACCGTGCCGGTGCCGGGAGGGCCCCCGGATGTCACCCGGTTCGTGTACGACGAAGCAGGGCGGCTGATCGGCGAGTACCGCGCCGACGGCACGCCGATCCGCGAGCACATCTGGTTCAACGACCTGCCGGTGGGGGTGGTGCAATGAACGCCATCATCCGCTTTGCCGCGCGCGCGGCATTTGCTTGCGCAGGGTTCGCACTGGCATTCAGCGCCGCCGCGCAGACCGCGCAAAAAATCGTCCTGGGCGTTCCCGCCAACATGTCCTATACCGCGACCGGATTTGCGGCGGGAATTTCCGCGACCGGCGGCGGATCGGGCCAACCGATCGTGTTCGCATCCCTGACGCCGGCGGTTTGCACCGTTACCGCCGGCACCATGCTGGCGCCGGCGAACTACACCGCCAATATCACCTCGCTCAATGTCGGCACCTGCACCATTTCGGCCAATCAGGCCGGCGCCGGCGTCTACACGCCCGCTCCGCAGGTCACCAAGAGCGGTACCATCGGCCCCGGTTCGCAGGCCTTGGTGATCGCCGCGATTCCCGCGCAGACCATCGGCGCACCACCGGTCACCATGAGCGCCACCGGAAATGTCTCCGGCAATCCCATCGTCTGGTCCACCATCACGCCGACCATTTGCTCGGTGTCCGGTAACGTCGCAACCCTGTTGAATCCGGGGTCCTGCGTGGTCCAGGTCAACGTGGCCGCCAGCACCCTGTACAGCGCCGGGCAAAATTCGCGCGGTTTCGTCATCAATGCCAAGACGCAAACCATCACCCTGACCACGCCCGGCTCGTGGGTCTTCAATGCCGGGTCGTTCACCATTTCCGCCACGGCGAGCTCGGGCTTGCCGGTGTCGCTGGTCGCCCAGGGCGGCGCCTGCACGCTCAACGGCCTGACGGTGACCCCGCAATCGATCAGCCCTACCGGTTGCGTCATTGTCGCCAGCCAGCCGGGTAACAACGTTTACAAGGCCGCGAACCAGGTTACTCGCACCATCCCCATCAACAAAGTATCGCAAAGCATCAGCTATGTGGCGCCGGCCCAGGCGCCGGTCGGCACGCCGGGCGTTACGGTAGTGGCCACCGCCACTTCGGGCCTGCCGGTTACGCTTGCCGGCCAGTCCGCGGCAAGCATTTGCACGCTGTCCGGTAACGCGGTCACCCTGACCGGCGCCGGCAATTGCCAGATCCTGCTTTCCCAGCCCGGCGACGCGACCTATCTGGCTACGTCCCGAACCATCACCATCGTCGTCCAGAAGAAGACGCAGTCCATCGCCTTCGCCGCCCTCAACAAGATGTTGATGACGGACCCGCCGTTTACCTTGAGCGCCAGCGCCACCTCGGGACTCGCGGTCAGTCTCACCACCTCGACTCCGGCGATCTGTTCCCTCAGCGCCGCCAATCTGCTCGCGCCGGTCGCCGCCGGCACCTGCACGGTCACCGCCAAGCAGGCGGGTGATGCCACCACCTGGGCCGCCGCCGCCAATGTCGCGCGATCTTTCCAGGTCGCCAAGGCGCCGCAGACGATCAATTTCCCGGCGATCCTCGCGCAAAATATCGCCGCCGCGCCGTTCGGCATCGCGCCCACCGCCTCGTCGGGCCTGCCGCTCACGCTGGTGTCGACCAACACCACCGTCTGCACCATCGCCAACGGCACCATCACGCTGCTGAGCGTGGGCACCTGCTCGATCGCCGCGACCCAGGCGGGCAACAATGTGTACCTGGCCGCGACAAAGATCACGCGCTCGTTCGTGGTCAACAAGACGCTGCAGTCGATCACCTTTGCGGCCATCAGCGCGCAGACGATGGCAAGCTCCACCGTCACCGCGACGGTGTCGGCCTCGTCCGGCCTCACGGTCGCGCTGAGCTCGACCACCACCTCCATCTGTACCGTATCCGGCTTCACCATC
>CAZCKI010000242.1:0-5276 GCA_964498815.1 uncultured Burkholderiales bacterium | reverse complement strand
TGCCTTGTCCGCTGGTGGGTCGCAAGCCCGGCGACATCGATTTCTGGGTGGTGCGTGAAAACAACGAGGGCGAGTATTCCTCCATCGGCGGCCGCATCTTCAGCGGCACGCCGCAGGAGATGGTGATGCAGCAAACCATCTTTACGCGTCGCGGTGTGGACCGCATCCTCAAGTTCGCCTTCGATCTCGCCAAGACGCGCGCCAAAAAGCACGTCACCTCCTGCACCAAGTCCAACGGCATCGCCATCACCATGCCCTACTGGGACGAGCGCTTCAAAGCCATGTCGGCGGCCTATCCCGGCATCAAGACCTCGCAGTACCACGTCGACATCCTCACCGCGCACTTCGTCCAGCACCCGGACTGGTTCGACGTGGTGGTGGGCTCCAATCTGTTCGGCGACATCCTCTCCGACCTAGGCCCGGCCTGCACCGGCACCATCGGCATCGCCCCCTCGGCCAATCTCAATCCGGAACGGGAGTATCCTTCCTGCTTCGAACCGGTGCACGGCAGCGCCCCCGATATTTTCGGCAAGGGCATCGCCAACCCGATCGGCCAGATCTGGTCCGGGGCGATGATGCTGGAACACCTGGGCCACAAGGACGCCGCCGACGCCATCGTCAAGGCGATCGAGACGGTGCTGGTGGACGGGCCGCGCACCCGCGACATGGGCGGCACGGCCGGCACCGAGGAAGTCGGCAAGTCGGTCGCGGCGGCGTTGTAGTGGCGGCACATCATAAAAACAGACGGAGGAACATCATGAAGCGATTGCTTGCGTTTCTGTTGAGTGCGTCCTGCCTTACCGCGCTTTCCCTGGCCGGCCCGGCCTTGGCGGCGTACCCCGCGAACTATCCCGACAAGCCGGTGCGTTACATTATTCCCTTCGCGCCCGGCGGCGAATCGGACATCGGCGCGCGCTTCCAGCAAATCGCTTTCAAGAAAAAATTCGGCCAGGAAATGATCGTCGAATCCAAGCCGGGCGCCGGCGGCGCGTTGGCCTGGGCGCAGACCAACACCTTTCCCGGCGACGGCTACACCATCATGAGCACCAATCTGCCGCACATCGTGCTGCAGCCCATGGAAGGCCAGGTGCAATACAAGACCGAGGACATCACCAATGTCTATTTTTACCAGTACACGCCCGACGCCATCGTGGTGAGGAGCGAAAGCCCGTACAAGACCTTCCAGGACCTGGTGAAAGCGGCCAGGGAAAAGCCCGAAGCGATCTCGCTGGCCGGTTCCGGTACCAATACCGCAAACCATATGGCCGCGGAAAGATTCAACGCTGCCACCGGCGCCAAGACCACCTACGTTCCATTCAAAGGAACCGGCGACCTTATTTCCGCCGTGTTGGGCGGACACGTCTCGGCGGCCATGTCCTATGTAACCTTCGCCATTGCCCAGAAAGGCAAGACGCGCGTGCTGGCGGTGGCCACCGAAAAACGCCATCCGCAGTTTCCGGATGTGCCGACCTTCAAGGAGCTCGGCATCGACTGGGTGGACGGCGCCTACCGCGGCATGGCCGTGCCGCAATCCACGCCGGCCGACCTGCGCAAGCGCATCTCCGATATGTTCGCCGAGATCAACAGGGACCCGGAGTTTCGCGTGCGCATGGCCGAGGGCGGCTTCGAATTGGTCGACATCCCCTACGAAAAAATGCCGGCCTTCATGGCCGAGCGCAGCAAGGTTTACACCGAGCTTGGCAGGCGCATGGGCCTCGTCAAATAGACGCACCGGAATATCCCGCAGCGCAACATGAACTTGACTCCGGTCAAGCATGCTTTTTGAGTTTGTAAGCCCCGCTTAAGCTGGCACTGGCCTAATCGGGAGCATCCGGTACAATCGTCCGCAAAATTGCAGCGCACGTAGCAAATAAAACAGGAGGGGTCGTGAAGCTGAAGAATCCAAAGGACTTCTGGTCAGGGGTGATGTTTTGCCTGATCGGATTCGCATTTGCCGCCGTCGTGAAAATCTATGACTATCCGATGGGAACGCCGGCCCGCATGGGGCCGGGGTACTTTCCCTTCGCGTTGGCGTTGATACTCGGCTTCCTCGGCGTCGCCATCATCATCGAGTCGATGGTCACAAGCGGCGAGGCCGTCAGCAAGTTTGCCTGGCGTCCGCTGTTCTGGGTGCTCGGCGGATTTGTCGTGTTTGGATTGACCGCAAAATTGCTGGGTCTGGTGATCGCGATCATCCTGCTGGTAGTGATCTCCTCCTACGGCGGCCATGAGTTCAAATGGAAGGAAGCCATCATTTCCAGCATCATCCTGGCGGTGAGTTCCGTTGCGGTGTTCGTGTACGGCCTGAAATTGCCGTTCCCGATCTGGCCCGAATTTCTCGGTTAAGGGAACGACATGGAACAGTTACTAGCCAATCTTTCGCTGGGGTTCGGCGTCGCGATGACGTTCTCGAATCTCCTGTATTGCCTGATCGGATGCCTGCTGGGGACCTTGATCGGTGTGTTGCCGGGTATCGGCCCGGTTGCCACCATCGCGATGTTGTTGCCCGCCACGTTCACGCTGCCACCGGAGTCGTCGCTGATCATGCTGGCCGGCATCTACTACGGCGCGCAGTACGGCGGCTCAACGACGGCCATTCTCATCAACATCCCCGGCGAATCGTCTTCGGTGGTGACGGCGCTCGACGGCTACCAGATGGCGCGCCAGGGCCGCGCCGGTCCGGCGCTGGCGACCGCCGCGCTGGGTTCGTTCTTTGCCGGCTGCGTGGCGACCTTCCTGCTCGCGGCGGCGGCACCGCCGCTGGCGCAACTCGCCTTCAAGTTCGGCCCCGCCGAATACTTCTCGCTGATGGTACTGGGCCTGATCGCGGCGGTGGTGCTGGCGCACGGTTCGGTGATCAAGGCGGTCGGCATGATCATCCTGGGCCTGATGCTGGGTTTGGTCGGCACCGACGTCAATTCCGGCATGGCACGTTTCAGTTTCAGTATCCCGGAACTGGCCGACGGCATCGGTTTCGTGGCCGTCGCCATGGGCGTGTTCGGCCTGGCCGAGATCATGAAAAATCTGGAGCAGGTCGAAGGCGAGCGCGAGGTGTTTCTCAACAAGGTCACCAATCTCTGGCCATCCAAACAGGACTTCAAGGATTCCTGGGGTGCGGTGCTGCGCGGCACCGCGCTGGGCTCACTGCTCGGCATCCTGCCCGGTGGTGGCGCCGTGCTGGCCTCGTTCGCGGCCTACACCCTGGAAAAGAAAGTCGCCAAGGACCCGTCGAAGTTCGGCAAGGGTGACATTCGCGGCGTTGCGTCCCCCGAGTCGGCCAATAACGCGGCCGCCCAGACTTCGTTCATCCCGCTGCTGACCTTGGGTATACCGCCCAATCCGGTGATGGCGCTGATGGTCGGCGCCATGATCATCCAGGGTATCCAACCCGGCCCTCAGGTGATGTCGGAACGTCCGCAATTATTCTGGGGCATGATTGCCTCGATGTGGATCGGCAACCTGATGCTGGTGGTGCTGAACCTGCCGCTGATCGGCATGTGGATCAAGCTGCTAACGGTTCCCTATCGTCTGCTCTATCCCGCCATCCTGGTGTTCTGCGCGATCGGTGTCTATTCGCTGTCGAACAGCCCGACCGATGTGGTCATTACCGCCGTGTTCGGATTCCTGGGGTACCTGTTCGTGAAGCTGGAATGCGAGCCGGCGCCGTTATTGCTGGGTTTCATCCTCGGTCCGATGATGGAGGAAAACCTGCGGCGCGCCATGTTGCTTTCGCGCGGCGATGCCACGGTGTTTTTCACGCGGCCCCTGTCGGCCACCTTGCTGGCGATCGCGGCGTTTCTGCTGGTGCTGATCGTATTGCCGGCGGTACGAAAGAAGCGCGAAGAAGCGTTCGTCGAAGATTGACCGTTCAAGCCCGAAAAACCCGCCGAAAGGCGGGTTTTTCCTTGCATCCGCGTAATCATTCCCGGCGTATGATGCACGCCATGAATGCGACCGCCATCCACGCCAAGCCCGTGCCTCCCCGCAAGCCGGACCCGCAGGAATGCTGCGGCACCGGCTGCATTCCCTGCGTAATGGATTTGTACGAAGAGGAGTTGTGGCAATACGAGAAGGACTTGCGGGCCTGGCAGGCGACCAATGCGACGCCGCAGTGGAAGGCTGCTTCAGGCGAATAGGCCGTCGATCTCGGTCAGGACGGACAACACAAAATCCGGCTGGACGCCGAGCTTTTCCGTGACGGCGCCGCTGCGATTGATCCAGCACACCGTGAAGCCGAACTCCTTGGCGCCGGCGGCGTCCCAGCCGTTGCTGGAGACAAAACCGATGTCGGCAGCCGGCAATTTCAGACGGTCAACGGCGAGTTGGTACACGCGCGGGTCCGGCTTGAAGACGCCAACTTCCTCGACGCTCAGCACGGCGGAAAAAGTTTTTTCGAGATCGTTATGGCGAATCAATGCATCGAGCATCGCCGGCGCGCCATTGGAGAGAATTGCCAACGGCATCTTTGCCTGCAAGACGGGCAATACCGCCATCGCGTCGCGATACGGCGAAAGAGTGCGATAGCCAGCCACCAGCCGCGCAAGATCATCCGACGATGCTTGCAGGCCCATTGCGGCGCACGCGAAGGCGAGGCTGTCCCGGGTCACCTGCTCGAAATCGGCGTGACGCTGCATGAGACTTCGCAGCCAGGTGTATTCGAGCTGTTTCGTCCGCCACATCTGCGACAGGGCCTTGCCCTGCCCGGGGAACAACTGCTCGGCGGTCGCGGCGACCGAGTGTACGTCGAAGAGGGTACCGTAGGCATCGAACACCCACGCCTTCGGTGAATTTATTCCTTGCGTCATCTCAATTCCTCTCCTTGATCATTGCGGATAAGCTATCACTATTGGTGCGGCAACCCTTTAGTCCCTTACGAAAGCATTGGTATGAAGCCTTTCCGATTCGACTTCCCCTATCCCTCCCAACGCATGCCGGTGCTCGCGCGCAATGTCGTGGCGACCTCGCAGCCGCTGGCGACCCAAGCTGGTCTCAGCATGCTGCAGGCCGGCGGCAATGCGGTCGACGCTGCGCTGGCCGCGGCTATCGCGCTCACCGTGGTGGAACCGACCAGCAACGGCATCGGCTCGGACGCATTTTCCATCGTGTGGGACGGCGCATCCTTGCAAGGCTTCAATGCCTCGGGACGCGCACCCGGTGCCTGGACGCCGGACTATTTCGCGCAAAAGTACTCGGGGGCCACCACCGTGCCAATGCGCGGTTGGGACAGCGTCACGGTGCCCGGAGCGGTCTCGCACTGGGTGAGTCTTTCGCAACGC
>CAZCKI010000241.1:0-5323 GCA_964498815.1 uncultured Burkholderiales bacterium | reverse complement strand
CCGCCCATCAGGACGGCGAGCCGCCGGCAGATCGCCAGTCCCAGCCCCGTGCCGCCGTAGCGTCGGGTGGTCTCCGTGTCGGCCTGGGTAAAGGCCTCGAACAACTGCGCCTGGCCCTTGGACGTGATGCCGATGCCGGTGTCGATCACCGAGAAGCAGATCGTGTCGGTATCCGTTGTCTTGTCGATGAGTTCGGCGCGCATTTCCACGCTGCCCTTCTTGGTGAATTTGATGGCGTTACTGACGAAATTGTTGAGGATCTCTTGCAGGCGCAACGGGTCCACCAGAACCGCCGGAGAGATCCGCGGATCGAATTCCATTTTGATGGGAAGCCCCTTGCTGCTGGCGGGACCCGAAAACAGATCGAAGACGGCGCGCATCACCTCCGCCGGCGAAACCACTTCGGGGTGTATGGCCAGCTTGCCCGCCTCGATCTTGGAGAAATCGAGGATGTCGTCGATGATGCGCGCCAGCGAACGCCCCGATTGGCGCACCACTTGAACGGTGGTGCGCTGTTGGCCATCGAGGTTGGTGAGACTGAGCAACTCCAGCATGCCGATGATGCCGTTCAAAGGCGTGCGGATCTCGTGGCTCATGGTGGCGAGGAAAGTGCTCTTGGCGCGATTGGCGCCGTCGGCCGCTTCCTTGGCGTCGCGCAATTCGTCTTCCAGCTGTTTGCGCTCGGTAACGTCGATCCAGTAACCATTCCAGATCGTCGCCCCGTCGGCGGTCCGGCTGGGGATGGCGCGGGCACCGTGCCAGCGCACCCTGCCGTCGGCGTGGCGGATGCGGAACTCCCCGCTCCACAGGCTGTCCGTTTTGGCCGAAATCAGGATCGATTCGTTGAGTTGCGGCATGTCTTCCGGCAGCACCCGGCCGAACACGGCGTTGGCGTCGGCCAGGGCATCCTCGCGCGAGATGCCGAGCACTTCGCGGATACCTTCGCTAACGAAGTTGTAGCCCATGCTGCCGTCGGCGTTGACACGGAACTGGTAGACCACGCCGGGTACACCGTTGGTCATGTCGCGCAGCAGGCGCTGCGCGTCTTCCGCCAGGCGCTCAATGCGTTTGTGCTCGGTGACGTCGGTCCAGAAACCGTTCCACAGCACACTGCCGTCCACCTCCTTGCGCAAGATGGCGGAGGCGTGCAGCCAGCGTATGCCGCCGTCGGGCAGCTTGACGCGAAAATCGAATTCGACCGGCGACTGACTCTTTTTCGCCTCGGCCATGATGGCGACGGCGGCGGCCCGGTCTTCCTCCACGATAGTGTCGAACAGGACCGAGAAATCCTTTAGCGCCGCTTCGCGGCTCACGCCGCGAAGGCTCTCCACGCTGCGGCTCAGGAACTCGTAGCGATACTCTCCGCTCGGGCTCGTGCGCAGGCGATATACCGTGCCCGGCATGCTTTCGGCCAGATCGCTCAGCCTGGCTTCGGTTTCCTCGCGCGCGCGCGTCTGCCGGACGATGGCGATGTAGGTGGGCGCCAGCAAAATGATGGCCAGGCCGACCGCCAGCAACAATACTGCCAGGACATAGTTCTCGTCGTCGCGCTCGATGGCGCGGCGCGTTTCCAATAGCGCCCGCTCCTCGGTCTGAATCTGCCCGGTCGCGGCGTCGATCCTGTCTCTCGCCTGTGTCCAGATCGGCTGCGAATAGCGTCGGGCAGCCTCCACACCAAGGCTGTGGACCAGATCCTGGGTCTCGCGCATGACGCGCATGCGTTCCATCACGCCTTGCTCAACCAGCGCGATGCGCGGACGCTGCGAGGCGTTGTCGGCGGTGAGCCGGTTGAGATCGGTGATTTTGCCCATCACCGTCCGGAAGGCTTTGTCGCGATCGGCAATCAGCTCTTCGCCGGGTGTCAGCAGATAGCGCGCCTGGGTTTCCTCCATGCGATGGATTTCCACGTTCAGTTCGCTGACCGTGCGCAGCACATCCATGGTGTGCCGCACCATGGCGGAGGCAGCCCGGCTTTTGCCGGTGGCGTCGTACAGCGTCCAACCGAACAGGGCGACCATGCCGACGGTGAGCCACAGGAACCACCGCGCCAGGGCGCGTACGCTTTTCACGCTGAAGCGCTCCACAAACAAGACGACGCCGGCGAGGCGCGATCAGCGTAGCGCGCGGGCAGCAATAAGCCGGCACCTCGCCGAATCAAATTCCCGGAAAGTGGTCCCCCGAAAAAAATGCGACTGCCGTTTTGCATAATCGAGCCTGCTTCGCAATATGAATGAACTCCATTGCGCCATCGTCGGCCGGATGACTACGCAGTTCTTACACCGCAGAAACATGTGTAGCACTTGGCGCCAGCGATGTCCCCACCCACGCAGGTGGGAAATGCGTTGGGAGAATGCCTACAAAGGGTAGGGGTATTCATCGTTTTTGTTGATTTTTCAGAAGGAAAAGCGGCGCTCGAACTCGACAGGCGGGTTCCGGGCAACAGGCGCGCTATCGAGCTCGCGCCGGCCGCAGCCATCGGCACCACGTCCGCGGGCAGCAAGAATAAAAGGGCTCAGGATCGACTATTCGGGGGAGCAAGCGACCCTGACATCCTTCGTTCTTTGCTAGCCGGCCGCATAAAGAAACCGCGCATAACCCAATTCAGCCGCATTCTTCATGAGCTCGGCGTTTAGCCAGGCAACCACATCGCCGAACGGGCGATCCTGGTAAGGCCAGCGGGTTAGCGTCGATGACCTCATATGGGTATCGCAGATTTGCGCCAGGGCGATTTCCCATTCATCGTGCAATTGCTTCAGGCTGGCCCGCACCGCGTCCGCGCTGCCGGGCCAGAATATTTTGTCGCGGGTGAGCATTCGATTGCCGAAGGAATGGTCGAGCACCATGGACCACCAGAAAATCATATGCCAGGTGGTCCAGGCGATGCTGGGCGGGCCGATGTCGTAGCCTTCGTGGTCCGGCCAATCGGCGCGCCATTTTTTACCGCTGAGCCGATGCACGTGCAAGCCCTTGGCAGTTGGGCGCCACAGGCATTCCTCGGTGCTGAGTCCGTCCAGGTGGTGGCTTGCGAGCTTCCAGGCCGCTTCGAACTGACGGGACAGGTAGCCGCGAGTCTCTTCGGTCATGGCGACAACAGGCGGGGTCGGAGCAGCCTTTACCTTTTGAATGCTTGCTCCGCTCCCGAATACCTGGCCGCCGACGCCATAGCGGCGGTTATCGCCAAACCCAGGCGGCAATCCTCCTGTCCAGACCAGGTCGCTCATGTTCTTACGCGTACAGGACAGGTAGCGTTACAGTTTCAATGTCAGCTCCATCCGCTGTTTATTTCGAATGATCTTTACCGGGATGGCCTTTCCCATTTTTCCCTGAAGAATACTCATGTGCATGGTCATGAGAACGGCTACCGTGTCCTCGCGGCGAAACCGCATGGTGCCGACGCCGAGAATCAAATCGCCTTCGACCAAGCCGGCCTGCGCCGACGGCAGGCCCGCCACGACTCCTGTCACTTTCAATCCGCTCTCGCCTGCGGGCAAGCCGGCATCATCGGCCTCCGCCGAGGTCACCAGATGGGCGATCATGCCCAGGTCGGGCATTCTCGAGGGCGCGTAGTCCGGGCGCGACGGCCTGTCCGCAACATGCAACAGCACAGCTTCGGCAAATCGCGCGGCCTCGGCGGTCCTGCCGAAATCGATCTTGTCCGAACTGTCCGATGGCTGATGAATGTCCTCGCTGGTGCTGACGTAAACGATGATCGCCGGAATATGCGCCGAGCCGAAGGGATAGTGGTCGCTGTCGGGGAAAGCGATCGGACTGCTGGCGACATTCGCCATGGTCGAGTCCTGGGCCGACTTGATCGCTTCCGGCCAGGCCTTGCTGCTCGTCACGCCGGCGACGCTCAAGGGTTTCTCGGGGGAACGGCCGAGTTTTTCGAGATTGATCATCGCCGCATGGCTGGCAATGGGGTAGGCCGGGTGGTTGACGTAGTAAATCGACCCGATCATGCCGTGCTCTTCGGCCCCGAATGCGATGAACAAAATCGAACGTTTCGGCCGGATGCCGTCATTCTTGATCGCCCGCGCGATCTCGATGATGGCCGCGATACTGGTCGCATTGTCGTTGGCGCTATTCCAGATGTCATCGGGCGGGCTGCCCTCGGTGGCCGGCTTTCGGGTTGGGTCCGCTTGCCCGCTCCGTCCCTGGCCGTCGTAATGCGCGCCGATGACGATCACCTCGTTTTTCAGGGCGGGATCATCGCCTTCGATCAGCCCGAGGATATTTCGCGAGCTCATCACCTCCCACGGTTTGACGGGGTGGTAGGGCTGAAATTTGAATTCCTGATAATAGCTACGGCCGCCCGGCGATGGATCACCCAAGGGCGTCAAGCCGATACGCTTGAATTCGCCCGCGATGTATTCCGCTGCCTCTTTCTCGCCCCGGTAGCCCGCCCCGCGCCCCTCGAGGCGGTCGTCGGCGAGCTTCACGATATGGGGCCTTACCTTTTCCGCGCTGATCGGACCCGTCGCAATCGGCATCTCTGCGCATCCGGCGGCAAATAAGACGATAGAAACGACGCAAGACTTTGCAAGCAACGGGACCGTACGTAGCGTCTTCATAAGACAAGGCCTCCAGGAGGTTGTTTTATTCGACCGACTTTGCGGGGTGCATGGGAATTTCAAACGCCATTTGAAAATCGTGAAATGTGTTTGAAATGACCCATGGCGGCACTTCAAAAAAGTGAACCGCTAGCATCAGACGTGCCGGGATTGCGTTCTGGATTTGGCAATCGGAAAAATAAAGCGACCGGGGTCTCATGTCACTCAGCTAAGCCCCACATAAAACCCTCCCCCGGCGACGGGCAGCGTGGCCACCGTTGAGGGCCAGAGGGCATGGGTGGGGGCGATACTTGCGTCATATGCCAGCCTGCACTGGCCCCCATCCCAGCCTTCCCCCGCAAGCGAGGGAAGGAGCCAGCCCGCTTGGGGCGCGCTTAAGCGAGAAACTACATTGCCAGAGTGATTTGCGCGGTAACAAAAATACGAAACCCTCCCCCGGCGACGGGGAGGGCAGGGGTGAGAGAGGGGTTTCGCGTCGCATGCGACGCGCCGCCCGAACGGTTGCCCGATGCATCGGGTAACGCGCCCTGCAAGGGGGGGCGATGCTCGCGTCATACGCCAGCCTGCACCGACCCCAAATCCCAGCCTTCTGGCCCTCACCGGTGGCCACGCTGCCCCGCCCCTAAAGGGATTTCCTTCGGTCACAAGCGGAGGAAGGAGCCAGCCGGCCAAGAATGCGCTTACACGAGTGACATGAGGGTCAGGGTCTGAGGTTTCCCCACGAATAATATTTGCAAATCATGAGGGTGGCG
>CAZCKI010000240.1:0-5353 GCA_964498815.1 uncultured Burkholderiales bacterium | reverse complement strand
CATCCATGTCACTTGCCGACAACGGCCATGATGTCTTCCTCGCGCATCACGAGGAGTTCTTCGCCGTCCACCTTGACGGTGGTGCCGGAGTACTTGCCGAACAGCACCTTGTCGCCGACTTTGACGTCGACCGGAGAAAGCTTGCCGTCTTCATTCTTTTTGCCCGGGCCGATGGCCAGCACTTCACCTTGGTCCGGCTTTTCCGCGACGGTGTCGGGAATCACGATTCCGGAGGCGGTTTTCCGTTCTTCTTCCAGACGCTTGACGATCACGCGATCGTGCAGGGGACGTAGCTTCATATCTCACTCCTTGGTTAAAGCATTGATTAACAAGAAAAACCAGTCACAGTAGGCTGGCTGGTAATGCGGTGGCCGGCGCTTTTAGCACTCAACCTGGCCGAGTGCTAATAGTAACGGCGAAATGTGGCAAATTCAAGTCCGAAAACGATCAAAGGAGCTAATAGCGCCTTCCGGCGGGCTAATCGATCGTTTCGTGCCGCATATCGAACCGCCTGCCGGCATCCCGTCGGTCGCTGCAGTGCACCCGTCAGGGAAATAGAGGGCATAGGCAGGGATTATCCGGATGGGCAAGCCGGCCCTGCGCGATGAGACTGGCTGTAGTGAATTCGCGTGGCAATCGGGTACTGACGGCGAATCTCGAATGTCGATACAGCGGTAACCGGAGGAAATCATGCAAGGTCCCTTTTTATCTGCAATGGATCCAACCCGGCTGAAAGGCGTGCGCGAGCGGCTGGCGACTTCCGTTGCCGGAAAACTCCTTGCCGTGCTACCGGACCTGCCGGCAGACACGATGGCCGTCGTCGGACGAACAACGCGCTGCAACAAATCTACCGACCACCACCACCTCCCCACCAGATCGCACGGCGATCTGCCGATCATGCAGGCCGCTTTCGCGTAAGGAACCGATATGATCAAGACATCAGCCAATATTCGAGCAGCACGCCTTCACCTGCAACCGCCACCGCCCGATCATCCTGCGCGCAAAAACTGGAGCTGGGTCGGCGAAGGCGGCCAACCCGCGTTGGATGTCGGGGAACCTCTAATGCAGCTGGGCCATCAACTTTCGGTGAGTATTCGGGGAGTCCTGCGCACTCACGCACACGAGTCGGGCGACCGTTGAACGGTTTTGACTGGTTGTCTTGCCGCGAACGCAACCAGCAAGTTCACCATTGAGTCCCGCCCGGGACCGGCCACCAAGCAATCCATGGCCGTATCGCAGCGATCAGGGAATCCGCTGCGGCAGGCAAGGAATTTCGCAGCGGGCGACCAGCAACTGCCCGATACCCTGACTGCCCGTCGAAGAACAAGATGCCTCCAAGAAAGAAAAACAGGAGAGGCATCATGGACAACCAACGCGCAATTCTTCATCGGGGCCTGTGTGCACTGATTTGCGGGACCTTTGCCTTTGTCAGCGTAGCGGCGACCAAGCCTGCACCACCCAAGGCTGGCATCTCCCACACCATTGCGGTGTCGGCGCCGCTGGGCGCCACCCAGGCAAGAATCGGCTTGAAGGTCGCCGACCTGAAACAAGTCGGTCTCAATCAATCGGCCGCCATCGATTTGGCCGGGCTCGGCAAGGTCAATCTGGTCGGTAGCAGCGCAGAAACGTTGCCGTCCGGCAATGTCGCCTGGCGCGGTTCGCTGCCCGCCTTCGGTCCCGAATACGGTGCAAGTCTGATCCTTGCCTCTACCGGCATCATCGGAGACATCCGCACACCGGCGGGCCGCTATCACCTGGAACCCGCCGCCGACGGCAGCCAGGTAGCCACCTTCTTTGACGCAACCACCTATTCCTCGGACGCCTGCGCACCGGCGCAGGCGCCGGCCGCGGCCAAACTACCGCCCCAACAAGCTGCCGCACCGGCCCCCATCGACGCGCAATTGAACGCCGGACTCGCCCGCACCGATCGCGCGCAAGTCGACGTACTGTTTGTGTATTCCGCAAGCGTCGAAAGCCAGTACGGCGCTAGGCTGCCCGCGTTGTTGGATAGCCTCCTGCTCACCGCCAATACCGCGACGGCGCAAAGCGGGGTCGCGTTGCGATTCGCCTTGGCCGGGTCGATGAAAGTGAGCCCGCGCAATATGGTGGCGGGCGACTTGCAAGCCGCCCTGGTCGCGGTGACCTCGTCGGAAGACAGCAGCCTGCCGCGTAACGCGGATTTCATCGGTGTCGCCGCGAAGCGCCAGGCGGTGGGGGCGGACCTCGTCGTGTTGCTGGTTTCGCGTATCGACTACACGGTCGGCTGCGTCGGCGCCGGCGGCTGCATGGTCGGCACGGCCTGGCAGGCTACGCGCGAAAGCCTGTCTTCGGACTATCCCGGACTGCACAGTTACGCGATCGCCGATATCTCGGCAACCGATCTGGCGCTGACCGTTACCCATGAAATGGGACATCTGCTCGGCGCGGGCCACGACTACCTGAGTGGTGGCGACGGCCTGTTCGCCGACTCCAAGGGCTTTCGTTCGGCCGACGGCACGCGCGGCGACTTGATGTCGTATGCGCCGCAACCGGCGCTGCTGTTTTCGAATCCGAACGTGATCTGCGACGGCGCGCCCTGCGGAGCGGCAACGGGCACTGCAGCCCCTTCCGACAATGCCCGCGCACTCAATGCCACGCGCTTCATCGTTGCGGACTTCCGGCAAAGTGTGGCGGCGACACCCGATCTCGCCGGCCTGTGGAGCTCCGGCCCAACTTCGGGTCAGCAGCTGCAACTTTCCCGCAGCGGCAAGACCTGGACTGCACTCTGGTTTACTCATGATGGCTCCGGCCAGCCGGTCTGGTACGTGGCAAGCGGTTGCCAACTTATCGAAGCGCAATGCAGCGCGGACTTGTACGTGAGCTGGACCTACCAGCCCGGCATCCTGAACGGCGCCGTACTCGATCCAGGTCAGGTCATGGCGGCCAAGGTCGGCAGCATTGCCCTGGATGCCGGCAATCCGGGAACTCTTGCCGTCAGCGTGACCATTCATGGGGAGAATGTACAAATCAGCCTGGCACGACAATTTATTTCCGCCGAAGGCGCTGCGGCGCAGCCGGCGCACGATGGCTCGTGGTGGATCTCCACCGGGCTCGAAAGCGGCGTCGTCGTGGCACAGCACGGCAATACGCTTTATCTGGCCTGGTTCAGCTACGGCAGCGACGGCCGCGGCAACTGGTACGTGGTGCCCGACTGCCAGATCGATTCGACCGGTACCGCCTGCCAGGGCGAGATGTATCAGACCGGCAACCCCGCCGGCAACGGTGCGATTGCGGTGGCACCCCAAAGGCTGGGCACCGCCGGGCTCACCTTCCTCAGCGCGAACGCCGCTACGTTCCGTTGGCAAACCAATGGAGCGTGGAGCGTCTCCCAAATCGAGCGTGAAATGACCTTGGAATAAGCGGTTCCCGGCCGATTCGACCGTTCACCTGTCCCTGTGCGCCCGGAATCCCGGGCGCACTTTCCTTGATATGACGCCATAAAATGAAACAAAAATGTTATCTGCCAACCCCACTTTCCTACCTGCGTAGGTGGGGAAATTGCCCGCAGTAAGTGTTACAACTAGCTACTCTCTCCAGGCAGGAAAGAGAGTACGGATTTCATTCGAGCTTAGATCGCGCCGTGGCGTTTGCCAGCGGGAAGGGCTCAGCAATGCGATTGTGCAATGCAATATTGATCGGTGTCATGCTCGCGAAAGGCGTGTCTTCGCAGGCTTGGATACGATTGTGTCCGCGTCTCGCTAGTTGGCCAGCGCACCCCCGGCCGATACGGTGGGGAGGCATATGACTTTTGTGCCTTGGGAGCCGCCGGATCGATTACAACAGCGCAAGTTGCAACGCCATCGCGTGGCCGCAGTTTCTGCGCTGGTGACCACCGTCATCGTCTTTGCCGCGTATCTGCTGGATTTTGTCCCGGCGCGTGTGCCGGTGCTGTATTCCGCAATAGTCCTGCTACTGGTCATCGTGTTTTATCTGCTGTTCCGCAGTGGCTACAACAGAAGATTCGCCGATCCAACTCTTGCGATTCCGCAACTGGTGGCCGCCGCGCTCGCCATTTCCTTCCTGATCATCGAAGGTCATGTAGCGCGTACCACGTTCATGCTTTTCTACCTGATCGCTTTTTCGTTTTGCCTGCTCGACTTCGAACCGGTCAGGCAGATCAAGATGGCCTTGTTTTTTGTGGGTTGCTGCGTCGCTTCGATGTATTTGACGCGCCTGTTTTATCCCGTCAGCGCGCCGATAGACCGCGAGTTCTTCCGCCTTGTTGTGATGGTCTGCATGTTCCTCTGGATGGTCATGCTGGGCACCTATTTGTACGGTTTGCGGCAAAGCCTTCACAAAACCAGCGACGAGATTGCCGGTCTCGCGCGCGAACAAAGCTTGTTGTTGAACATGGCGAACGTAGGCATTACACATTTGCGCGAGCGGAATATCGTCGATTGCAATCCGTACATGTTGAGAATGCTCGGTTACACCCGGGACGAAGTGGTCGGCCAGTCGGTCCGCCTTTGGCATGCCGACAACGAAAGCTGGGAAGAAGTGGCCAAAGTGCATTATCCCAAACTGCAAGCCGGCCACGAAGCCCGCGGCGAAGTAACTTTCCGCGGCAAGGACGGCAGCCTGCACGCCTGCGAAGCGACGATGAATTCCCTGTTCCAGGGCGAGCCCGACAAAGGCGTGGTGCTGATCGTGAACGAAATCACCGAGCGCCTCAGCCGCGAGAAGACCCTGCGCACCCTGTCTCGCGCGTTGGCGCAAAGCCCGGCGGCGATCGTCATCACCGACTGGGAGGCGAATATCGAATACGTGAATCCCGCCTTTGAACGCGTGACGGGTTATACCCATGACGAGGTGCTCGGCAAGAATCCACGGATATTGAAATCCGGCCTGACGCCGGCAGAAACCTACCGGCAGCTTTGGGCGACCATCTCCGCCGGCGAAGTATGGCGCGGCGAAGTGTGCAACCGGCGCAAGGACGGTGAGCTTTTCTGGGAGCAGGCGGCCATCTCCGGGGTCAAGAACGAGCGCGGCGAAATCGAACATTACATCGCGGTCAAGGAGGACATTTCCCAACTCAAGAGGCTGATCGGCGAGCTGCAGGTAGTGAACGATTCCCTGGAGGTGCGCGTGGCCGAGCGTACCGAACAATTGCAGCGCGCCGACCGCGCCAAAAGCACCTTCCTCGCCACCATGAGCCACGAAATCCGCACGCCGCTGAATGGCATCATCGGCATGCTGGAAATCCTCAGCCTCACCCAATTGGATGCGCACCAGCGCGGTCAGCTCGAAGTGGTGCGCCAATCCGGCCACTCGCTTTCGCACATCATCAACGACATTCTCGATTATTCGAAAATCG
>CAZCKI010000239.1:0-5376 GCA_964498815.1 uncultured Burkholderiales bacterium | reverse complement strand
GTACGCCCTCCTCGAGCGCCCAATCGAGCAGCGACAGCGAATAGCGGTAGTTGTTTTCCATCATGTAGCGGCCGTCGGACTCCATGGTGTCCGAACATGCACCCTGGTGAAACAGCGCATCGACATCGCCACCGAGGTCGCCGCTCTCGACGACTTCGAGGAAATCGCGGAAATCGACGTACTCGGCGATATCGCAATCGACCAGATTTTTGAATTTATCGGCCTGGGTGAGATCGTCGACCGCGACGATGTCGCGCACGCCGCGCTCGTTGAGGGCCTTGACGATATTGGAACCGATGAAGCCGGCGGCGCCGGTGACGATGGTGGTCATATTGTGAATTCGGGGGTGGGGTCTGGGGGCTGGGGGGCGGGGCAATACTGAATAATGGGGTTTCCGTGCTTGCGGCGAATTACAGGGCGTCTTGAAGCTCTTGCCGGGAAACGGTGGCGGTGCCGAGCTTGCCGACCACTACGCCGGCGGCGCGATTGGCGATGCGCATGGCATCGGCCATGTCGGCGCCGGCCGCCAGCATCAGGCCCAGCGTGGCAATGACGGTGTCACCCGCGCCGGACACGTCGTACACCTCGCGCGCCTGGGTGGGTTCGTGAACGGTGCGGCCGTCGAGAAACAGCGTCATGCCTTCTTCCGAACGCGTGACCAGCAGCGCGGTGAGATCGAGGTCGGCGCGCGTTTTCGCGGCGCGCGCGGCCAGATCTTTTTCATCGCTCCAGCGTCCGGCCACTTCGCGGAATTCGCCGCGATTCGGCGTGAGCAGGGTAGCACCCCGGTACTTGGAAAAATCGTCCCCCTTGGGATCGACCAGGATGCGCTTGCCGTGGCGGCGCGCGGCGTCGATCATCTTGGCGACGTGGGTGAGACCGCCCTTGCCGTAGTCGGAAAGTATGACGACATCGACCGAATCGACCAGCGATTCGAATTCGCCCAGCTTGTCCTCCAGCACTTCGCGCGAGGGCAGCGTTTCGAAATCGATGCGCAGCAACTGTTGCTGGCGGCCGATCACCCTGAGCTTCACGGTGGTCGGCAACTGCGCGTCCTTGTGAAACAGGGTGCGAACATTTTCCTGGGCAAGCAAAGTCGCCAGCATCCTGCCCGGCTCATCGTCACCAACTACCGACAAAAGAGTGGCCTGCCCGCCGAGCGCCGCCACGTTGCGCGCCACGTTGGCGGCACCGCCCGGGCGCTCGTCGGTCTTGCTGACGTGCACGATCGGCACCGGTGCTTCCGGTGAAATGCGCGATACGTCGCCGAACCAATAGCGGTCGAGCATGACATCGCCCACCACCAGCACGCGCGCCTGGCTGCAATCGGGAAGCGTGAGTTTGGCCACGGTCAGCCCTGCCGGCGCCCGATGGGGAAGTAACTGAAGCCGAGATCGCGCATCGCGTCCGGCTCGTACAGGTTGCGGCCGTCGAATATGACCGGTGATTTCATCGCGGTTTTCATGGCGGCAAAATCCGGCGCACGAAAGGTTTTCCATTCGGTGACGATGGCGAGCGCATCGGCGCCCACCAGCGCGTCGTTGGCGCGCTCGACAAAACGCACCTTGCGGTTGGCGGCAAGCAAATGCGCCGCTTCCGGCATCGCCACCGGATCGAAAGCGAGCACGATCGCACCGCGGCGCGTCAGATCTTCGATCAGCACCAGCGACGGCGCCTCGCGCATGTCGTCGGTGTTGGGCTTGAAGGCCAGGCCCCACATGGCGATGGTCTTGCCGGCGAGGTCCTCGCCCAGCCTGGCGACGATCTTTTGCGTAAGGACGTGTTTTTGCGCGTAGTTGACGCGCTCCACCGCATCGAGCAACTTCAATTCCATGCCGGCCTGTTGGGCGGTGCGCTGCAGGGCCTGCACGTCCTTCGGAAAGCACGATCCGCCGTAGCCGATACCCGGATACAGGAAGTGGTAACCGATGCGCGGGTCGGAGCCGATACCCTTGCGCACCGATTCAATGTCGGCGCCCAGCCGCTCGGCCAGCAGCGCGAGTTCGTTCATGAAGGAAATGCGCGTGGCCAGCATCGCGTTGGCTGCGTACTTGGTGAGTTCCGCCGAGCGAATGTCCATCACCATCAGGCGGTCATGGTTGCGCTGGAACGGCGCGTACAGCTTGCGCATCGCTTCGATGGTGTCGGCATCGTCGGCACCGATGACGATGCGGTCCGGCCGCATGAAATCCTCGACGGCGGCGCCCTCCTTCAGGAACTCGGGGTTCGAAACCACCGAGTATTTGATGTTCTGCCCGCGCGCTTTCAGCGCCGCGGCGATCGCCTCGCTCACTTTATCGGCGGTCCCCACCGGTACGGTCGATTTGTCGATGACGATCTTCGGCGAAGCCATGTAGCGGCCGACTTGAGTGGCCGCCGCGACCACGTATTGCAGGTCGGCGGAGCCGTCCTCTCCGGGCGGCGTGCCGACCGCGATCATCTGCACGTCGCCGAAGGCGACCGATTCCTCGATGTTGGTGGTGAAACGCAGCCGTCCGGCCGCGACATTGTTGGCGACGATTTCCTTGAGCCCCGGTTCGTAGATCGGGATGCCGCCCGCCTGCAGCGTGGCGATTTTTTTCGGATCCACATCGACGCACAGCACGTCATTGCCGACATCGGCCAGGCAGGCGCCCGACACCAGTCCCACATAACCCGTTCCAATTACCGTAAGTTTCATGAATTTATGGTCTTTTCGTTGAATTCATTTCGCTGCTGCCGGCGCAAGCCGCATCGGGTCGTCACGCGCGACAGCCAGTTGCGCGACGATTTTTTCCAAAACCGCAGTCGGATCGGCGGCGTGCGTGATGCTGCGCCCGATCACCAGGTAGTCGGCGCCCATTGTAATCGCATCCACCGGCGTCACCACGCGCGACTGGTCCCCGGCTGCGCCGCCTTTGATCCGAATGCCCGGTGTCACCAGCAGGAATTCGCGGCCCAGGCACGATTTCAGCAACGAGGCTTCCATCGCCGAGCAGACCACGCCGTCGAGTCCCTGCGCTTTCGTAGCAGCCGCCAGTCGCAGGACATTGTCGGCGGCGCTGCCGGCGAAGCCGACTTCCGGCATCTCGGCGTCGGACAGGCTGGTCAGCACCGTGACTGCGATCAGCAGCGGCTTCGTTCCCGCCGATTTGTCGATCGCCTCGCGCGCCGCCGCCATCATTCTTCCGCCACCGGATGCGTGCACATTCAGCATCCATACGCCTTGTGCCGCGGCCACACGGCAGGCAGCGGCCACCGTATTCGGAATATCGTGAAACTTGAGATCGAGAAAAATCTGGAAACCCTTGCGCTGGAACTCGTCGATCAGCGCGGGTCCTGCAGCGGTATGCAACTCCTTGCCAATTTTCAGGCGGCATACGCCGGGGTCGAGTTTTGCCACCAATTCGCGAGCCGGAGCCGCGCCGGGATAATCGAGTACGACGATAATCGGCGTCATGCCGGTTTTCCACCTTCCGCTTGCAGGCGCGCGAGATGGCGTTCGGCATCGTCGCCTTCGGCGGTCTGGCGCGGCGGAAACGTTTCCCAGCCGCCGCAGGCCGGGCAGTGCCAGTGAAACTGCTTGGCCTTGAAGCCGCAATGCGCGCACAGATAGATCGCCAGCCTGCTGGAATGGCTGTGCACGATGTCGCGCTGCATTTGCAGGTCGGCGCGGGATTCGGCCGGCGCGGCAGCCGCCTCCGCCTCGAGCAAACGGTCCAGTCCGACCAGGGTCGGATTGGTGCGCAGGTCTTCCTTGACCAGCCGATAGGCCGCCGCAGCTCCGTCGGACTGGAGGGTCGCCGCAAACAAGGCTTGCAGCACTTCGAGGGATGGCGAATTCAGTTGTATTTCGCGCAACCGCTGCATGCCCTCCTGTTGCCGGCCGCTGGCCTGGTAACTTGCCAGCAAGGGTCCGGCGGCAAGGCCCAGATAGGCAGAGTCCTGCGATGCGATCGCCTGCAATGCCTCAATCGCATCGGTGTGGCGCCCGGCGGCAGCGAGCCACTGGCCACGCAGCAGATTGGCACGAACGCAAGATGGATGCGCCTTCAATGCCGCGTCCAGCGCCGCATTGGCGGCAGTCTCATCGCCGCTCGCATGCGCAGCGACCGCGTGCTCGCAATGAAAATGCGCGATTTCCTTACCGAGGCCGCGCCCGCCGGCCTGCATGCGTTGCGCCGCGGAAATCGCCCGGGTCCAGTCGTTCTCGGCTACGTAAATCTCCAGCAGCAACGCCAGCGCCTGTGCATGCTGGGTATCGGTGCCTGCGCCGCGCGAAGCGACATCGTTCAGGATGCGCTCGGCATGGTCGAGCAGGCCCGCCTTCTGGTAATCGAGCGCCAGCTCCAGCAGGGCCATGGTGCGCTGTTCGGCGGGCAGGTCGCCGCGTTCCGACAAGGCCTGGTGCACGCGAATCGCGCGATCGACTTCGCCGCGGCGGCGAAACAGGCTGGCCAGTCCGAATTGCAATTCCACCGCCTCCGGATGTTGCCGTGTCACTTCGAGAAACGACTCGATCGCCTGGTCGGGCTGCTCGTTCAACAGGAAATTCAGGCCGCGAAAATACGATTGCGGCAGCGCGCGCGATTCGCTCAGCAAATGCTTGATGTCGATGCGCGCGAATAACCAGCCGGCGCCGAAGAAACCCAGCGCCAGCAACAGAAGCCACGGCCACCACTCCAGCATCAATGCTCCCCGGGCACGGCAGGCGCATCCGCCTGGTGCCGCTGCAACATCCGGTTCAAATTGCGAATCTCCCGCTTCAGGCGAAACAGCTGCAGCAGCGATGCGCCCAGCCCGAGCAGCAAGCCGCAGGCAAAAAATGCCAGCAGGATCAGCACCAGCGGCGCCTTGAGTTCGGCGTCAAGATAACCGCGCAGGACCACCGGGTCGGCGTTCTTGGCGGCGAACCAGACGACCAATACCACCACGATAATGCGGGCGAGCCAGACCAGGATCTGCATCGTCAGGCCCGAAAGGCCGCACCACGAAAAGAAAACGGCCAGATGCGTTGCCACATCCGGCCGCAGACTGTGCGAATCACGTCACTCGCCCGAATTCGGGGCGGTGTTCTCGCCACCGCCGTCCATGACATCGACGCGCTCGCGCAATTCCTTGCCGGCCTTGAAGTGCGGCACGAATTTCTTCGGCACCTGCACCTTTTCGCCGGTCTTGGGATTGCGGCCGGTGCGCGGCGGCCGGTAATTGAGGCCGAAGCTGCCGAAGCCGCGAATTTCGATACGGTCGCCCTTGGCGAGCGTATGCGCCATCGCGTCCAGCATGGTCTTCACCGCCAATTCGGCATCCTTGGGCGCAAGCTGGCTGTGTCGCGCCGACAGGATTTCGATCAGCTCGGATTTCGTCATAGATTTCACGAACAATATCCCCAGCGAA
>CAZCKI010000238.1:0-5406 GCA_964498815.1 uncultured Burkholderiales bacterium | reverse complement strand
GGTCATGTGCGCACGCAAGCCATTCAGACTCTGGGTGGGTTGCGTAAATGTTCATGACTACGCCAAGGGTAAGCGGTGCGACGCAACGCCAAGCATCGAAGATGTGGTTTGGACCTGCACGGTAGTCGCGGAACAATCGATCCTTCGACGCCTATTTGGCGGTGTCGATTCGACTGCGGCAGTCGCCAAGCTTCACGAGGATGTACAAGTTGTGCTGGCGGAAGATGCCAAAGTCACTTTCGTTGAACAGCCGTGAATCTGAAGAAAATCTGGATTCCAGGGCCGGTCTTTCAATATCGTATTTCGCAATCGGTCGGTAATCGTCGCCAACAATTGAGTGGCAAGGTCATGCGTCACATACATTTTTTAGCACTCTTGCTTTGTATCTTTCTCGCGGCCACGGCGGGCCAGGCTGAAACCCCAAGTGTTCCGATGGATGAGGCCATCTCATTAGTCAAACATCACATAGTGGAAAAGAAGGTAGATGTTTCCAATCGATATATTGGCAGGGCCGAATGGCATTCTCGATCCGGACTCATGAGCTTCTGGCGCGTCGAGTGGTGGACCGCCGACTCCGGTAGTGAGCGTCCTCTGGTCATGAATGTGTTTGCCGACAACAAAATCGAAGTCGAAGCCGAGTCAAAGGCGGCGCCGAGCACGCGCCTAAGCAAGCAGGAAGCGATACGCATTGCGGCTGCTGCTGCGACCAAGAAGGGATATCGCGTGGCAGACTATTCGCCACCTACGGCCGATTTTGAGTTGGCCTACAAGGATGGCACATGGACCGTATCCTTTATCGGCAAGGTTCCCGCGCCGGGCAGGTTTTTTCTGGTTGTGGTCTACGACAAGTCTGGCAAAACGGAAGTATTTCCCGGAATATGAGCGAGAGCGATGTCTGACGCCAGTTATTCATAAATTACTTATGCCAACACTTATATTCACGCCTCGTTACACGGAAGACACGCAAGCGCTTTGGAAAGCTGCCAGCGCCATGGGCTGGCGCGTGGAACGTCTGACGAATTGGCGGATTCCGGACCACTTCCGCTCTATGCCGGCGCCTGTTCTTTACGGAGAGGCGCTCTTCGGCCCGGCCCTCGCCGAACAACTCGGCCTCGAGCTTCTCAATCCACCTGAGGACTGGCTGGTTCGACTGCCCTTTGAATATAAACTTCGAAACATCGTTCTCAGTACGCTGGGCGTTGCAAGACAGAACGCTGCTCCCGCTTTCGTGAAGCCGCCAAACGATAAAAGCTTTCCGGCGGGAATTTATCGCGGCTCAGAATTGTCCGCCGAATATCCTGATGACGCGCCGGTATTGGTGTCCGATGTTGTTCAATGGGAAAAGGAGTATCGGTGTTTTATTCTGGATCGCACGCTTCGCACTTATTCGCTTTACTCTCGATTCGGCGATTTGCAACGTGAGAACGAATTTGCGAGCACTATCGAGGAAGACCAGCAGATGGAAGCTTTTCTCGCGCCCATGCTATTGGACTCGCGTGTCGATTTACCCGTTGCCACCGTCATCGATGTTGGCCTGATCAAAGGTGCCGGATGGGCGTGTGTCGAGCAAAATGCTGCCTGGGGTGCGGGAATATATGGTTGCAATCCGGCGTCTGTGTTGGAGGTAGTCCAACGAGCTGCAATTCAACATACGGCCTCAAGCTAGAAAAGAGCATGGAGGCGGGGAATGATCGATATACAAATTGGCAAGGTCGGAAGAATTCTTGAAGGGCCAGACATTGGAAAATATGTAAAAGTCATAGATGACGCAGTGAATACCGGCGGCTTCCTTGTCTTGATTTGTGCCAATCCGGATTTATCCGTGGGATTTGACGATTGGGTTGAGAACGAGTCCGGACTTCAAGGATATTTTGAGGAAACTGGCTGGAGAATAGAATGGATCAGCGAAGGAACTGATGTTGCGTAACGCTATCCGGTTGGTCCGCTCTTGGTGTCAAGGCTTTTTGCCGATTTCCAATTCCAAGGTTGAGCGTTACATCACATCCGTTCAGGCCGAAGTCAATGCCGATGCACGGTACGCGACTTATAACAAATTGATGTGTGCTTGCCTGACTGCGCAGGCGCCGCGTTTGCCGGAGGTGGCACGGAATGCCTTGTTAGTTGCAAGCGATTATTGGAATGAGGGGCGCGGTTCCGCATCTGTGCTCGATGAGATGCGAGTCAAATGCTGGCAACACGCTGATGAAATTGCGGGAAGGGATCATCTGAATACCAAGGATGGCATAGCGATGCGCGCCGTCATTTGTACTCTCTACCTTACGCCGACAGAAGAGGACTTCGGGGAAGACGCGCTTCGGTGGTTCATGTTACTTCTGGGTAAGTTCGGTGGTTGTTCAGCGGCCGTGAATGAATTGCTGGACACCGAAAACAGGTCCAGGAACTGATGGGATCCCCGTTAAATAAGGTCGAACACCATTTTCGATCTTGACCTCCAACATTCGAGGACACAATGAGCGGCAATGCTGACACGCAGATAGTCCGGCGCACTTTGTTCGATGGGCCGCTGCTTGCCGTCGGGCACGTGATCGCCCGGCCGGTTTCCTCGGCGTGCGGCGAGATCGAGCGCCCCGGCTTGAATATTCTGGTGTTGCCGGTCGCGGGCGTATTCGGCATGCACGAAAGTTCGCGCCGGCACGTGATCGCGACGCCGAATCATGCGGTGTTCCTCTCCGCCGGGAGTCCGTACCGCTTCAGTTTCCCTGGGCGCATCGGCGACGAGTGCCTGACGCTGCGCTGGTCCGGTGCCGAGCTCGCGTGCGTGTTGCCGGAAGCCGTGTCGCGCGATGGCTTCGATTCTTCGGCCTTTGCCTCCCACGCGCTGCTTCCGCCCGCAGTCATGCTCGCGCGCAGCCTGCTGTGGAGGCGCTTCGTGCGCGGCGAAAATGATCCGCTGGCCGTGGAGGAACTCGGCATCGGCCTGTTGGTTTCCACCTTGTGTGCCGCCCGCAAGGCGCCGGCCGGCGGGGACCGTGGCGCGCCTCGCGGTGCTAACCGCCAGTTGCGGCAGATCGAACGCGTCAAGGAAGCGATTTCGCTGTCCCCCGAGCGCAAATGGACCCTGGCCGAGCTGGCCGACCTCGCCTGCGTCTCTCCCTACCATCTCGCGCACGTCTTCCGGAAGGAAGTGGGCACCTCCGTGTACCGCTACGTACTCCGTTCGCGGCTCGCCAAGGGCCTGCATCTGGTGCTCGATTCGGGCATCGACCTCAGCGCGGTCGCGCTGGAAGCCGGCTTTGCGAGCCACAGTCACTTCACGGCACGCTTTCGCTCGCTGTTCGGGGTGACGCCCAACGAGTTGCGCCACGGCGCGAGTCCCGCCAAGGCCGCCGAATTACGCAAGATCGTGACAGCGCATCCGGCGGCAAACGCATAAGCTGGTCTCCTTTTTCAGGAGAAGCGCGATGTCAGGAAAATCAAACCGCAGGGTGGTCATCGGCGCGATGGCGGCCAGCGTTTTCGCAGGCGCCTGCAGCACCGCGCGCGAGACGGTAAATACGGCAGGCGCCGCCGCCGCCGGGGAAGACAAGAGAACGGTTGCCGCTCTCGACACCCAGTATCAGGCCGCTGTGGAAAAGAACGATGCGGACACGATTGCGCGCATCCACCACGAAAACATGATCCTGGTGTTGTCGAACGGCACCGTGCTGACGGGCGCCTTTCTCGAAAAGAGGGCGCGCGACAAGATCTACACCTGGGAACACCAGGTGGAAGTGGATAACTCGCAGGTGGTTAGAGTCTGGGGCGATACCGCCGTCGTGACGGCGAAGCTATGGCTGAAGGGCGCCAAGGCGCAGAGCGCTCCGATCAACTACAAGCTGTGGTTCAGCGACACCTATATCCGCACGCCGGGCGGCTGGCGCTATGTTTTCGGCCAGGCCGGGGCGCCGCTGCCGGAATGACGGGCTCAATCGGGTGACATTGGGGCCGGATACCAGAATGTACACACTACACTGACGCCATTTCGACCGGCGGCCCCCACCGACTTCCCGCGCATCCTGCTGCTCAATGTAGCCCCCGAACATTTCCTGAGTCTCATGTCACTCGGGTAAGCCAAAAACTGCCTTGCTTGAGTGATTTGCGCGATGGCAAAAATACGAAACCCTCTCCCGGCCACGGGAGAGGGGAGGGTGAGGGCGATGGCCGCACGATGGACTAGTTCGTAGTAACCCCCATCCGCACGTTCTGATCCTCAACGGTGGCCACGCCGACTCCCGCAGGGGTTTCCTTCGGTCGCCGCCAGCTCGGGCAGTACAGCTGGCGCCCCTGAAATCCAGGGCACCACTTGCACGCCTTGGGTCGCTGCCGGGCGACTCGATGTCCTATGCGGCGGTCGGCGCGAACACGCGCAGGCGGTGGCCGTCCGGATCCAGTGCCACAAAGGTATGGCCGAAATCCATATCGGTTGGGGCCTGCGCAATGGGCAATCCGCGTTTCGACCAATCCGCATACAGGGCGGCGACCGCTGCCCTGTCGGTCAAGGAGAAAGCCAATTCCGCGCCGCCGCCGGTCGCTTTCGCGGCGGGTTCCACAGCCTGCTTCGACCAGAGCCCAAGCATATTGCCCGAGGCCAGCGCGAACATGGCGAAAGTGGGGGACGCATCCACGGGATTTTTGCCGAGGATAGCGGTGTAGAAAGCGGTACTGGTTGCTGGGCTGTCGACGTACAGAATGATGAAATTGGGATCGATCATGGCGAGGCTCCGAAAAGAGGGATGGATTGAGCGCATACGGCAGCAGCCGTACCGCGCAATTCCATGCTAACGTCCGCCACTGCCAATTTCTGTCAGCAGCAATCGTTCAAGGCGGCGGCATGCCTTCCAGTGCGCGCCACTCCTTCAACAGCGCCTGGCGCCGGCGCGGGTAACGCTGTTCGGTCACGGTCAACGCGGCGATCCGGTCGGTGCGGAAGTGCCGGAAACCCTGGCGCAGTTCGCACCATGCCACCAGAACGCGGGCGCGCTCGAAATAGCCCATCGCAAATGGCCAGAGCGTGCGCGTGGATTCGACCTCCTTGAGGTCACGATAACGGATCTGAATCTTGCGGCCGGCGCGGATTGCCTGGCGCAATTGCGCCAGCTCGGCGTCCCCGCCTAGAGCCGCGTCGGCCGGGCCGACCAGCAGGGAAGACGCATCCAGCGTATCGCGCAGATCGCGCGGCAGCACCGCGGCAATTTTCGTCAGAGCGTTTTTGGCGGCGGTCGCCAGCCCCGTGTCGCCCCGGTCCGCCACCCAGCGCGAGCCCAGCACCAGCGCTTCGATTTCCTCTTCCGAAAACATCAGCGGCGGCAACATGAATCCCGATTGCAGGACATAGCCCAGACCGGCTTCGCCGGCGATGCTGGCGCCTTGCTCCTGCAGGGTGCCGATGTCGCGGTAGAGCGTGCG
>CAZCKI010000237.1:0-5411 GCA_964498815.1 uncultured Burkholderiales bacterium | reverse complement strand
GCCGCAGGGTGCCCGGCTGCACGGGCACCGTGGCCGCGGGCAGGGTGCCGTTATTGGGCGATACATGCCCCCCCAAGGTATCGGTGATTGCCGGCCCGCCGCCTCTGTAAGGCACGTGGACGATCTCGGCTTGTGCCTTGAGCTTGAGCAATTCGCCGGCGATGTGGGAAGGCGTGCCTGCGCCCACCGAAGCATAGGTCAATTTTCCCGGCTGTTTCTGCGCTTCTCTGATCCACTCCTCCAGCGACTTGTAAGGCGAGTCCGCCTTCACGGCGATGATTTGCGGCACGCTGACGATAAGTGTCACCGGATCGAAGTCACGCTCGACATCAAAATTGGTCTTGTACAACAGCGGATTGATCGTGTGCGAGGACAACGTGAACAGAAAGGTGTAGCCGTCGGGCATCGACTTGGCGGCGGCTTCGGTGCCGATCACGCCGCCCGCGCCGCCGCGATTCTCGATCGTGACCGGCTGCTTGAGCGCATCCGCCAGAGGCTGCTGGATGATGCGCGCGATGACGTCCGTGCCGCCGCCCGGAGGATAGGGCACGATGAAACGGATCGGCTTGTCGGGCCAGCTGGCGGCCGCTACGGACCCGGCGCAGATCAGCGCGGCTGTCGCGGCGACAGCCATGGAAGCGATTCGCTTATTCATATATTCATATGATAGGCGAAAAGAGCTTCGGGTTTGGAAAAAATAAGCGCTCTCGCGGTGCGCGCTTGAGCTATCGGCCGGCGACCAGTTCATCGTTCAGCGCGGTTCGCACAGCAGCGTGCTCGTCGGCGACCTGGGCCAGTAAATCTGGAATAACCTCTCGCCGCGATTCGCGCGCGGCGACATCGAGCGCGTTGCACAATCCGCTCAGGCGCGTCGCGCCGATATTGGCGCTACTCGCCTTGAGCGTATGCGCGGCCAGCGCCAAGTCCGCGCTATCGACCGCATCGGCGGCGCGATGCAGCCGGTCGATCAATTTCTGGGAGTCGAACAGATACAACTGGATGAGTTCGGCAACCACGTTCGGCGTGTCGGTATCCTGCAGTTCGCGCAACTGCTCCAGCACCCCTTCGTCCAGCACCGTCGACGAATCACCAGCAGATGCGGGCGGACCGCCCAGTCCGATCGGCGACTCGGGCAACCAGCGATCGAGCATATCCTCCAACTGGGCGCGGCTGAAAGGCTTGCTCAAGTGATCGTCCATGCCGGCGTCGAGACAGTCCTGCCGGTCCTGGGCCATGGCATTCGCCGTTAGCGCGACGATAGGCAGGCGAACGCCGGGCGTCGCTTCCTCGCGCTGCCGAATCGCCTTGGTCGCCTCGAAGCCGTCCATTTCCGGCATATGGCAGTCCATCAGTACCAGGTCAAAGGCCCGACCTGACAGCTTGTCCAGGGCCTCCCTGCCATTGGCGGCGACGACGACGTGACCGATACCCTTGATCTTGCGCAACATCGCGATCGCTACGCCCCGGTTGATGATGTTGTCCTCGACCAATAGCAAGCTGCTGGCGCGTCCGGACGCGATGGCCGGCGCGATATCTTTGCGTGACAGCGCTTGCGCGTGATGGTGCGCCGCATCCGAAAACAGGTTGACGAGGCTTTCGTACAGCTCGGACTGGCGGATCGGTTTCACCAGGCAGGCGTCGATGCCCGCCAGCTGCGCTTCCTTGACCAAAGCGTGATTGCCGACCGGGCTCAGCATGACGAGGCGGGTACCGGCGATGGCACGATTGGCGCGAATCGATCGCGTCAGCGCGATCGAATCCGCGCCGGACGCGCTGAGGTCGATGATCGCGAGATCGAACGGCATGCCGGCGGCGGTGGCCTGAGTGAGCGACGTCAGTGCTTGCGGGGCGGACTCGACGATGCGGGTGTTCATACCCCAGCTGTCGACCTGCGAATGCAGGATGCCGCGCCCGATGTCGGCCGAATCGACGATCAGCGCGCGCTTGCCGGCCAGGATGCCCGATACCTTGCGGTAATCGTCGCCTGAAACCTGAGTACGCTTTTCGAACAGGCAGGTGAACCAGAAGGTCGAGCCGGCGCCGACTGCCGATCGCACATGGATGGTTCCCCCCATCATTTCCACCAGCTGCCGGCTGATCGCGAGCCCCAGCCCGGAGCCGCCGAACTGGCGGGTGGTCGACCCGTCGGCCTGCGAGAACTCGTCGAAGATCTTGATCTGCGCGTCCTCGGGGACGCCGGGGCCGGTGTCGGTCACGTCGAATTGCAACGTGATGTGCGACCCCGCCTCGCCCAGGGCGGACACGGAGATGACCACGCCGCCCCGCTGCGTGAACTTGACGGCGTTGCCCGCCAGGTTGGTCAGGATTTGGGCGAGGCGCAGCGGATCTCCCTTCACACGCGTGGGCAAGTCGGCCGGCAGGTCGCAGGCCAATTCCAGTCCCTTGCTTTCCGCGCGCTCGGCCAGGAGGCCGATGACGTCTTCGACCACCGTCCGCACATCCATGTCAATTTGTTCCAGCTCCAACTTGCCGGCCTCGATTTTCGAGAAGTCCAGCACATCGTTGATGATCGCCAGCAGGTTTTCGCCCGACGTTTGCACGATTTTCGCGTATTTGCGCTGCACGCTCGTCAAGTCCGTGTCCAGCAGCAGCTCGGTCATGCCCAGCACGCCGTTCATGGGCGTGCGTATTTCGTGGCTCATGCGCGCCAGGAAAGAACTCTTGGCCTGGCTCGCCGACTCGGCTGCCGCATGCGCCACCCGCAGCGTCTCCTCGCCGCGCTTGTTTTTCGTCACGTCGCGCGCCACGCCAATGGTGCCGATACATTCGTTGGCCTCGTCGATCAGCGGCGCGACGGCGACCTGGATGTCGAGCATTTCGCCGCGCTTGGTGATCGCCTTGGTGTCGTAGGAGAACCGTTCGCCCGCCACCAGCCGCCGCGTGCGCTCTTCCGCCTCCGCCGCCGAGGCCTGGCTCATCGTCAATGGCTGCCCCACGGCCTCCTCCGCGGCGTAGCCGAACATGACCGCCGCGCCTGCATTCCAACTGGTGACGATGCCGGCACGGTCCATCGTCCAGATGGCTTCACTCGATTGCTCGACGATAGTCGCCAGCAGGCGATTCTTGGATTCGCTTTCGCTCAACGACGCGAGCAGATTCTCAGTGTTGGTGGCCATATTGTTGAAGGCCTCGGCCGCGAGCTGGATTTCGGCGGCGCCTGTCGCCTTGATGCGCACCGAGTGATCACCCTGGGCAAACCGGTTGGCGCCCTCCGCCAGCATGCGCAAGGTGCCCAGATTGCCGCGGAAAATCAGCCATATCAGCTGTAGCAGGAGCAGCAGCGTGGCGATGACGATCTGCAATTGCTTGGTGAACTGTGTCCACAGGCGATTGTAGGCGCGGTTCGGCGTCATCTTGGCGAATACGGAACCGTAGCTGACACCGCCGGCAGTAACCTCGATCGCGCCTTCGGCTGCCTCGACAGAGGCCAACTTCGTGAACCAGACGGGCGCGGCCAGCTTCTCGGAATAGTCTTGCGCCAGGATTTTGCGCCCGTCCTTGTCGGTCCACTCGTAGGAATCGACCTCGACCTTCTTGACCTGGTTCTTCAGCAGCTGTTCGATCGCAGCGTATTCGCCCACTAGCGCCTGATCGGCGATCAGCGGCGATATCAACGTGAGCGACTCTTGCAGGTCGCGGCGCAGACGGCCCGAATTCTCGCTGGCGCCTTCCGCGACCAGGAGCAGGGTCTGCACGCTGCCGCCGACCACGATCGCGATGCCGACCGCAAGCATGAGGCGCGAAATCAGCCCCCAGCCTGAAAGCAACTCGGATTTCTTCGTGTCAGACATCGTCTTGATCTCGGCCTGGTCCGGGCACTACTTGACCTGCGTGACCTTGTAGAACGCGCGGTAGTTGTCGTAGTCGCGGTTCTCGGCCGGCACGAAGCCGAGCTCGCCGGTGATTTTCAACAACTCGGCGCCGGCTTCGAGGATCTTGCGGCCCGCCGGATCGTCGGTCATCCCCACCAGGGCAGCCCGCACCGCGGCCGCCTTGGCGGGCGGCACTTTCGGATTGGCCATGATGCAGAGGTCTTGATAGGTTTCGGAGGCCCAGATGGCGCGATATTCGAACGACTCGCGCTTGGCGTAGCGGGCCATGATCGAACTGTTGACGCCCGCGGCGGCCACCTTGTTGACGCGCAACTGAGCGGACGAAGCCTCCTGGTTGCCGGTGAATACCACGTTGACCTTCACTTTGGCGCGCAGCAGCGCATCGAGCGGCAGCCAATAGCCGGTGAAACCGTCCTTGGAAACGAATGCCACATCCTTGCCGTCAAGGTCGGCTAGCGTTTTCACCGGCGAATCCGCCGGCACCACGATCTCGGACTTGATGCCGGGTCCGGCCGGTCGGGCGATGACCTTGTAACTCAAACGATCGCGCTCCGGCGTGAAAAAGTGATTGGTGTACAGAAAATCGTACGCGCCTTTTTCCGCCAGTGCATTGCCTTCCTGCGCGCTCCTGGCCAGCTTGAGTTCGAGGGGCACGCCGCTTTTGGCGCTGACGTACGTCAGAATCGGATTCCAGTACTGGGCGGTCAGCGCCACGCTGCGCTGGCTCAGTACGTTGAACGCATAGGGCTTCTCACCGGCGTACGCGGGCCAACAACACAGCAACGCGATCGCCGCCAGGCTTTTTCCGATCATTTGCATGGTTCCTTCCCCCCCGTTCCGAACTAGGTCGCGGCCTTAATCAGCAACATCGATCCACTCAGCATGAGCAGGGCGCCGACTACCTTGAGCATGCTGTCCGACGTCATATCCATATGCACCTTGTTGCCCGAATGCAGTCCGATCGCCATGGGCAGCAGGGACGCCAGGTAGGCCCATTGGAGGCGGGAATCCGCCAGCAACCCGGCGTAGAAAAACAGGCCCAAGCGGACCGCGCCATCCATCGCGATCAGACAGGAGAATGTGGCTCGCACCACGCTCTTGTCCTGTAGCCGCCGCGTCAGGTACATGATGTAGGGCGGAGAGCCGGCGCCGAACAACGCGCCGGCCAAACCGCCCGCCGCGCCGGCCAGAGGTGCCCAGGCGCGCGACAACCGGCTTTCCGACCGCAGCCCGAAGATGTTGCGAAACCCAAAAAACATGGTGAACACGCCCAATGTCACCAGCACGGTGGTGGCGGGAAGCTTCAGCAATGCGAAGGCGCCGATGCACGCGCCGACCACGCCGGCCGGCAGCAAAATCTTGATTTCGCCCCAGTCGACCAGCCTGCGGTTGGCGCCGCCCAGCACGATGGAGGCCGTGAAGTCCAGCGCCAGCACCAGCGGAATGGCGAACTGCAAAGGTTGCGACAGGGCAAGGAGTGGGACGGAGATCAGACCCGAGCCGAATCCGGTGATGCCACGGATGAAATACGCGCTCAAGACGATGCAGATGATGAGA
>CAZCKI010000236.1:0-5452 GCA_964498815.1 uncultured Burkholderiales bacterium | reverse complement strand
CGAGGCCATCGATCTGGTGGTGGAAACGGTGGAGGCACTCATGGCCGAAAAGTACAGCGACGAGGTCCACGCTTCGCTTGTCAACGATGCCCTCAAGCGCCGCCGTCCGCAGTTCACCGAGACCGCTTACGGTTTCAGCGCATTCGGCAAGATTCTGGAAGAGGCTGCGAAACGCGGCCTCCTGGATATTCACCGTACCGACCAGGTACTGGCGGTTCGTTTGCCGAGGTAACTAGAGGGCAAGCCCGCAATATTTCTGCCGTCGTCCCAGCGAAGGCTGGGACCTAGTCCACCCTTTGGCGGATGAACGAGGGGCTGGACCCCAGCCTTCGCTGGGGCGACGGACCTTCATTTATCGAACATCACTCCAAGAAATTCGCGCCGCAACCGCAACTCCACCATGCCCAAACACTCCATAGAAACCTCCGAAGAATCCGGCGTCCGCTACCTCCACTTTGGCTCCGAGTGGATCCAGGGCGGCATGCGCATCGCGCGGCCTTGGGCACTCGAACTGGAATACACCCGCGAGATGATGGGCTGCCTGCTGCTACGTCCCGCCGTGCACTGGCCGCGCACCGTGCTGCAGGTGGGCCTGGGGGCTGCATCGATCACCAAGTGGTGGTACCGCCATTTCCCCGACACGCACCAGACCGTCGTCGAGCTGAATCCCAACGTGGTGAACATGGCCTACGCGCAATTCAAGTTGCCGCGCGATCCGGCGCGCATCGACATTCACATCGGCGATGGGGTGGCGTGGATGGAGGAGGGTACGAGCAAATTCGATTGCATCATGGTCGACGGCTACGACCAGAACGCGCGCTTCGGCGCGCTCGGCACCGAGGAGTTCTACCGCGCCTGCCGCAAGCGCCTGTCGCGCCAAGGGCTATTGACGCTGAACCTGTTCGGTCGCGCGCGCGGATTCGCGCAACAGATCCAGTTCCTGCGCAACGCCTTCGACAAGCGCGTACTGGCGCTGCCCGCGCTGGAGGAAGGCAACGCGATCGCCTTTGCGGCGGATGGCGAGGAGGTAGTTGTCGATCTCGCGCAAATGCGCGAGCGGGCGCCGGAGATTCAGTTGGCGACAGGGTTGAAGCTGATGCCTACGATTGCAAGGATTGAGCGGGCGGTTAGGGCGGGGGAGTTGCAGTAGGTTTATGCAACCAAGGTTAAAAATAGAGCTGTCGCCCCGGCGTAGGCCGGGGTCCAGCGTCGTTTGTAAAATTGAGATGGAAAAAGCTAGAACACCACTGGGTTCCTGCCTACGCCGGGACGACATGCTTTCTTTTTTTGACCTTACGCACAATGATTGTCAAGGCGTCTGCTCACGCCCCCAAAAACCACCCCAAACTCTCTCCCGTAGTCGTCCGCGGCCGATACTCCGCGCTCGCCCACCCCGCATAGCCGATGTTCTCCAGATGCGCAAACAAATACCGATAGTCGATCTCCCCGGTGCCCGGCTCGTGGCGCCCGGGCGTGTCGGCGAACTGGATGTGGCCGATGCGCGGCAGCAGGCGTTGCACGGTGGCGGCGAGATCGCCTTCCATGATGTGCATATGATAAAAATCGTATTGCAGCATTACGTTGTCGAGCCCGGCGCGGTCGAGCATGGCGATGGTGGCGGCGGAGGTGGTGAGGAGAAAGTGCGGCACGTCGCTTGCGTTCAAGGGCTCCACCATCAGCTTCCGCCCCGCCTTGGCGAATTGCTTGCCGGCGTGCTTGAGGTTGGCCGCGAACACCGTTTCGCATTCCTCGCGGGTGGCGCCTTCGGGAATCTTGCCGGCGAGACAGTTGGCACGAGGTGCGCCGATGGCCTGCATATAGTCGAGGCACTCCGCCACCGCCGCGCGGAAGTCCGATTCGCGCCCCGGCAGGCAGGCGAGGCCGTATTGACCGGGGTCGCCTGCCGGGATGTTGATCAGCACCGGGGTGAGGCCGTTGGCATCCAGTTGGGCTTTGACGTCGTACCCAGGAGTGTCGTAGGGATAATGGCACTCGACCCCGCGAAACCCCGCCTTCGCCGCGGCCGCAAAGCGATCGAGGAAGGGCAGCTCGGTCCACAGGAACGAAACGTTGGCGGCGAAGCGCGGCATGGACAGTGCCTTTAGAGAGGAGCTTTCCAATTCTTCCGTTCGCGCTGAGCCTGTCGAAGCGCTGGTGAAAGAATCTGTGGTGCCAAAGAATGTGCCCTTCCTTCGACTGGCTCAGGACAGTCGGAGAGGCAGGCTCAGGGCGAACGGTAATTTATCAACCAGTCCCGCAGCTACGGACAAGAGGCCAAATAGGTAGCAATGTTTCGCGTAAAGTGTACCAGTCGAGAATGATTTTCAGATTTCACAATCCATGAGCGAGTCATCCCCCGAACGCAGCGAAGTCTCCCGCCGCCTGGCGCAGGGCTTGCGCAGCGGCGTGGCGTCGACGTTCCGGCGCCAGTACGTCACGCGCATGCTGACCTTGCCGCTGCTGGACTTCGGTGTGTTCTTCATCTACATCCTGATCACGCGCCGCTTCGAGGTGATCGGCGTGGCGCTGGCGAACATGGCGGGCCTGGCGGTGTTGTGTTTCGCGGCGGGGTGGTGGCTGTACCGGCCGATCGCGCGCTTCGAGGCGATGCGCGCCGGGCACGAGGACGCCGCCGAGCGCATCCGTAACCTGCCGCGCTACTCGGCGTGGGCGGCCTTCGGCATGGTACTGGTGTACAGCTTCGCCGCCGCCGCCCTCAAGGTGTACGCGCCGCCGGAGGCGAACTTCGACAGCCTGCCGCAGGCGCTGGTGGGGTTCTCGATCCTGTTCATCTCGGCGATTTATGCGGTGTTCTACTCCTACTTCATCTACTTCTACGTCAACGACCTCGGCATCAATATGCGCCGCGCCTTGCGCGACGCGCTGGAATTCAAACCCGACGCCAAGGCGAAGGGCGGGCTCGCGCAGAAGCTGGCGATCATCTTCGTGGTGATCAGTTTGATCCCGGCGCTGCTGCTGGGCATGGACCTCACCGTGTTTGCGCCGGTGCGAATGGTGCAGGGACTGGAGACGCGCGATGTGATCGCGCTGGACCTGATCGTTTCGATGTACGTGATCATCACCTCGATCATCTTTGTGAACCGCAGCCTGCTGGCGCCGACCCAGGAACTCTACGCCGCGCAGGAAGCGGTGCGGCGCGGCGATTTGAAGTCGAAGGCGGCCGTGCTGACCGACGATGAATTGGGCCAGGTGACGTCGCGCTTCAACGTGATGGTCGATGCGCTGCGCGAGCGCGACCTGATCAAGTCGGCGCTGCACCGCTACCTTTCGCCTTCGGTGGCGGACGAGTTGATCGAATCTGGCGGGGTGATCGAATCGAAGCTGGTGGAGGCGACGGTGATGTTCACCGACATCCAGGGGTTCACGACGCTCTCCGAAGCTATGGCGCCGGAGGAGACGGTGGAGTTGCTGAACGCGTACTTCTCGGTGATGAACGCGATCATCCACAAGCAAGGCGGCACGGTGAACAACTTCATCGGCGACGCGGTGGTGGCGATCTTCAACGTTCCCACGCCGAATGCGACCCACGCCGCCTCGGCGATCCAGGCCGCGCGCGCCATCCAGCAGGCGCTGGCCACCGAGACCTTCACGCTGGCCTCGGGCCGCACGGTGGCGCTGCCGACGCGCATCGGCCTCAACACCGGCTCTGTGTGCGCCGGGGTGATCGGCTCCAGCGAGCGGCAGGGTTATACGGTGTACGGCGACGCCGTCAACCTGGCCGCGCGCATCGAGCCCTTGAATAAGCGCTACGAGACCCGCATCTTGGCTTCAGAAAGCACCGTCCAGCTGGCCCGCGAACAGGGTTTGCCCGCCACCGGCGTCACCGCGATCGAAAGAACCACGGTGGCAGGGCGGAAAGAGGATGTGATGGTGTATCGTATTGACGTTGACGGATAACTTCCGCCGCTTGTTTATGTAGTAACAGCCCGCTTACCCCACCCCAACCCCTCCCCTTGAAAGGGGAGGGGTTCGATGCATCATCCGCGCAAGAGAATATTTTTTGCGCGTGATCGCAAATGCGGGATAGCCCTTCCCCCCTCGCGGGGGAAGGGTTGGGATGGGGGGCTTTCCACCAAAGAGACTATGTCCGCACACTCCCACGCCGCCCCAGTCCCCGCACCCGTAGCCCCTTCCACTGACGCCGCCAAACCTACCCCCGCCGCCAACGACCGGCGCGCACTGAAGATGCTGGTGCCGTATCTGTGGGAATTCCGCTGGCGGGTCACGCTGGCGCTGTCGTTCCTGATCGTCGCCAAGCTCGCCAACATCGGTGTGCCGCTGGTGATGAAGCAGATCGTCGATTCGCTCGACAAGGACAAGGCGCTGCTGGTGGTGCCGATGGCGTTGCTGATGACCTACGGCGTGCTGCGGCTTTCCAGTACCTTGTTCGGCGAGCTGCGCGACATCGTGTTCGTGCGCGTGACCCAGCGAGCCATGCGAAACGTGGCGCTGCGCGTCTTTCGTCACCTGCACGCGCTGTCGTTGCGCTTCCACCTGGAGCGCCAGACCGGCGGCGTGACGCGCGATATCGAGCGCGGCACGCGCGGCATCTCGACGCTGCTGTCGTTCATGCTGTTCTCGGTGATCCCGATCCTGCTGGAAATCGCGCTGGTGTCGGGGATACTGTTTGCAAAGTTCGACTGGACCTTCGCCGCCATCACACTGGCGGCCGTGGCGCTGTATTGCGGCGCCACCATCGGCATCACCGAGTGGCGCACCGCGCACCGGCGGACCATGAACGAGATGGACTCGAAGGCCAGCACCCGTGCCATCGATTCGCTCTTGAACTACGAGACGGTCAAGTACTTCGGCAACGAGGAGTTCGAGGCCGGGCGCTACGACAAGAACCTGCAGAAGTTCGAGGTGGCCGCGACCAAGAGCGAGACTTCGCTGGGGCTGCTGAATTCCTCGCAAAGCTGCGTGATCGCGCTGGCGGTGACGCTGTTGATGTGGCGCGCCTCGGTCGGCATCGTCGACAAGCAGCTCTCGCTGGGCGACCTGGTGATGGTGAACGCGCTGCTGATCCAGCTCTACATCCCGCTCAACTTCCTCGGCACCATGTATCGCGAGATTCGCCAGGCGCTGACCGATATGGAGAAGATGTTCCGCTTGCTCGACGAGAACAAGGAGATCCAGGACAAGCCGGGCGCCAAGCCGGTCGCCATCGCCGGCGGCGCGCTGCGCTTCGAGCACGTGAACTTCGGCTACGACGCCAAGCGGCAGATTCTGCACGACGTGAGCTTCGAGATTCCCGCCGGCAAGACGGTGGCGGTGGTGGGCTCCAGCGGCGCGGGTAAATCGACGCTGTCGCGATTGCTGTTCCGCTTCTACGACGTGGGCTTCCAAGGTGAGACGACCGGGCGCATCACCATCGACGGCCAGGACCTCCGCGAGGTGACGCAGCTATCGGTGAGGAATGCCCTCGGCATCG
>CAZCKI010000235.1:0-5479 GCA_964498815.1 uncultured Burkholderiales bacterium | reverse complement strand
GATCGAGAAGAACATCATCCCGACGGAAACCAAGATCGCGCTGATCGACCAGCTTTCGAAAACGGGCCTGGCCAAGATCGAGGTGACCTCCTTCGTGCACCCCAAGTTTGTGCCCAATATGGCAGACGCGGAAACGGTGCTGGCCGAGATCGAGCGCGTGCCCGGCGTGACCTACGCGGCGCTGGTGCCGAATACCAAGGGCATGGAACGCGCGATCAAGTGCAAAATCGACGAGGTCAATGTGTTCGTATCGGCTTCGGAAACGCACAACCGCGCCAATGTGAATCGCAGCACCGACGAATCTTTCGCCGATTTTGCCGTCATGGTGAAGATGGCCAGGGACGCCGGCATGGAAATCAACGGCACCATCTCCACGTCCTTCGGCTGCCCTTTCGAGGGCCCGGTGCCGACGGAGCGCGTGCTGGGATTTGCCGCCAAGTACGCAGCACTGGGATTCAACGGGCTTACCTTCGCCGACACCACCGGCATGGCCAATCCGCGCCAGGTACGTGCGCTGATGAGCGACGCGGTGAAGCACTTCAGCGGGAAAGGAAGTGGCATGGAAATCACGCTGCATTTCCACAACACGCGCAGCATGGGGCTCGCCAATGTTGTGGCGGGCATCGACGCAGGCGTTTCGAGCTACGACGCTTCCATCGCCGGGCTGGGCGGCTGTCCCTTCGCGCCGGGCGCTACCGGCAATATCTGCACCGAGGACCTGGTGAATATGCTCGAGGACATGGGCTACGACACCGGTGTGGACCTGGACCGGTTGCTGGCGCAGGCGGTGAAAATTCCCATCATCGTCGGCCACGATGTTCCGGGGCAGGTGATGAAGGCCGGCAAGACCATGCATCTTCATCCCGTTCCCGAAAAACTCTATACAAAATGAGGTCCCGATGAAATCGATACTACGCATCGCACTGGTAACACTGCTGGCAAGCATGACCGGCGCCGCGTGCGCGGACGATTTCGGCGATGTGAAGAAACTGTCGCAGGACGCCTTCCTGCGCTTGTCCAAGGATCTCGCCTCGGTGACGGCGTTGCGTGCGCTCTCCCCCGGCGTTGCGTTGAATTTCTTCGGTGTCGACGTGGGCGTCGAGCTGGGCATCACCAAAGTCGAGAACGGCGGCGAGTGGCAGCAGGCCGGCGGCGGGTCCACCAGCGTGGTGACACCACGGGTATCGATTCACAAGGGCCTGGGCGGCGGCTTCGATATCGGCGCCAGCATCGGCACGGCAGGCGGCTCGGGGCTTTCCACCATCGGCGGCATCGTGCGCTACCAGGCGATCGAACCCACCACGCTGCTGCCCGGCCTCGGCTTCAGGCTGACCGGCAATCGCGAATACGGCTCCAGCTCGGTGCAAGTCCGCAGCCTCGGGCTGGATGCCATCGTCGCCAAGCCCTTGCTGGTGATTACTCCCTATATCGGCCTGGGAACGGTGCGTACCGATACCAAGGCGCCCGGCACCACACTTGCCGACACGTCGGTGAGCCGTTCACGGGTGTTCGTCGGCTTCGACAGCAAACTTGCCTTCGCCACCGTTTCCGCCGAGGCAGAGAAATCCGGCGGAGCGACTACCATTTCCAGCAAAATCGGTTTTCGGTTCTAAAGAAAAATGTCATTCTGAGGAAGGCGCAGCCTGACGAAGAATCTCATCCGTCCAAAATATGCGACGCCGTATGCGAAGGGATGAGATTCTTCGCTGTCGCTCAGAATGACAATAAAGAGGAGAACATCATGCTGAAAAAAATCATCGCGGCGATGGTCGTGCTGGCTGCGGCATTGACGTTAGTGCCGGCTTCCGCACAAGCTCCGGAAAAGAAAAAGATCACCATCGCCGTCGGCGGCAAGAGTCTCTTCTATTACCTGCCGCTGACCATCGCCGAGCGCAACGGCTATTTCAAGGAAGAAGGGCTGGAGGTGGAGATTCCCGATTTCGCAGGCGGCGCCAAAGCGCTGCAGGCACTGGTGGGCGGCAGCGCCGACATGGTGTCGGGTGCCTTTGAGCACACCATCAATATGCAGGCCAAGAAGCAGCCCATCAAGGCGGTGGTGTTGCAGGCGAGCTATTCCTCGATCACGCTCTTGTTGCCCAAGGACAAGGCCGCGCTATACAAGTCCGGCAAGGACTTGAAGGGCCTCAAGATCGGCGTAACCGCGCCCGGCTCTTCCACCAACATGATGGTCAACAATCTGCTCGCCAAGGACGGCCTGAAACCCTCCGACGTTGCCATCGTCGGCACCGGCACCGGAGCTGGCGCGGTGGCGGCGATGGAGAAGGGCGAGATCGACGGCATGTCCAACCTCGACCCGGTGACGAGCCAACTGGAAGCGACCGGCAAATTCGTGGCGGTGGCGGACAGCCGCACCGAAAAGGGCATGAAGGACATCTACGGCGGCGATTACCTCGCGTCTTGCATCTACGTCAACGAGGACTTCATCAGGAAAAACCCCGCCACCACCCAGGCGGTGGTGAACGCCATCGTGAAGGCGCTGCGCTTCATCGCCAAGTCCACGCCGGAGCAAATCATGGCGGTGGTGCCGGAATCGTACATGGCCGGCAACCGCTCGCTGTACAAGGCGGCACTGCTGAAAAACATGATCGGTTATTCCACCGATGGGCAGATGAGCATGAAGGCCGCCACCAATGTGTACAAGGTGCTGAAACAATTCGAGCCTTCGGTGATTGCAGCCGGAAACTCGATCAACCTGGCGGCGACGTTCGACAATTCCTTTGCCATCAAGGCGGCGGCGAAGATCAAATGACATTGGCCGGTGCCTGCCACCGGCCAATGTCATCCTGAGCGAAGCGAAGGATCTGCTTGAATACTTCCCGGCTCGCCGTGCACTCGCTCTCGCTGGACCAGGTCTCGGTCACCTTCAGCGGTGGTGCCGGCGGCTATACGGCCGTAAAGAACGCGTCACTCGCCATCGGCGAGGGCGAATTCGTTTCGGTGGTCGGGCCCACCGGCTGCGGCAAGTCCACCCTGCTCAACGTCGCGGCCGGCCTGTTGCAACATTCCTCCGGCAGCGTGAAGGTGTTCGGTGATCCATTGCGCGGCCTCAATCGCCAGGCCGGCTATATGTTCCAGGCCGAATCGCTGATGCCTTGGCGCTCGACGCTAGCCAACGTCACTGCCGGCTTGCAGTTTCGCAGTGTGCCGGCGGACGAGGCGCGCGAACGCGGGCGGCAATGGCTGGCGCGCGTGGGCCTGAGCGGTTTTGAGGATCGCTATCCGCATCAGCTTTCCGGCGGCATGAGGAAGCGTGCGGCGCTGGCGCAGATGCTGATCCTCGACCCAAAAATCCTGCTGATGGACGAACCGTTTTCGGCGCTGGATATCCAGACGCGGCAATTGATGGAAAACGAGTTGCTGCAGTTGTGGGAAGCCGACAAAAAGTCGGTGGTGTTCATCACCCACGATCTCGAGGAGGCGATCTCGCTGTCGGATCGCGTGGTGGTGCTGTCGGCCGGGCCGGAGACGCACACTATCGGCGAATTCGTCATCGACCTGCCGCGCCCGCGTGACGTCGCCGAAATTCGCATGACCCCGCGCTTCCTGCAACTGCACGAGCAGATCTGGCAGGTGATGAAGGAAGAAGTGCTGAAGGGCTATGCGCAGACGCGTAACAAGCTATCGGCATGAAAAAACTCCCCATCTGGGTATGGCAAATCACCCTGCTGGTGATGATCTTCGTGGTCTGGCACCTGCTGACGGCGCCCGACCTGATCCCGCCGATCTGGTTCGACAATGAAAACCGCGCGGCCTTCTTTTTCGGCGAGCCGCTGAAGATTTTCAGCGCCGTCTGGGTGTGGTTCAGCGGTGGCGAGATTTACGAGCACCTGTGGATCACGCTGGTCGAAACCATCCTCGCCTTCGCCATCGGCACCATCCTCGGCCTGATCGTGGGGCTGTGGCTGGGTCTCTCCAACATGGCGTCGATCCTGCTCGACCCGTACGTGAAAGCCGCCAACGCCATGCCGCGCGTGATCCTGGCGCCGATCTTCATGGTGTGGTTTGGACTCGGCATCTGGTCGAAGGTGGCGCTGGGCGTGACGCTGGTGTTTTTCATCGTCTTCTTCAACGTGTACCAAGGCGTCAAAGAGGTGAGCCCAGTGGTGTTGAACAACGCGCGCATGCTGGGTGCTTCGGCCGCGCAGTTGCTGCGCTACGTGTACCTGCCGTCGGCCACCTCGTGGGTGTTTTCCAGCCTGCACACTTCCGTGGGCATGGCCTTCGTCGGTGCGGTGGTGGGCGAGTACCTAGGCAGCGCCAAAGGGGTCGGCTACCTGATCCACCAGGCCGAGGGCACCTTCGATATCAACTCCGTGTTCGCCGGCATACTGGTATTGACGGTGTTTGCGCTGCTGCTGGACTACCTGGTTACTCTTGCGGAGAACAAACTGCTCAAGTGGCGGCCGCAGCAGGCAAAAACGGAAACGACCTAGACCTACTCATCCTTGCCATTTACGTCCAGACTCAGTTCCTGAATCTTGCGCGTAAGCGTATTGCGACCGATGCCGAGCAAAGTAGCCGCCTCGATACGCCGCCCGCCGGTGTGCTCCAGCGCCTTGGTGATAAGCGCGGCTTCGAAGCTGCGGTTGAGGCCGTCGAAGATGCCGGTCTCGCCGCGCGCGAGCGCCGCGCTGACCTCGCGCTCCAGCGCGCGCTGCCAATCGCCGCCCGCCGCGCCCTCGCCGGCCTTGTCGCCGCGGATGTCGGCGGGCAGGTCGGCGATTTCGACTTGCTGGCCGGGCGCCATCACCGTGATCCAATGACACAGGTTTTCCAACTGACGTACGTTGCCGGGAAAATCCTGCTGCGACAGGAACGTCTGCGCGGCGGCAGACAGGCGCTTGGTTTCGACACCAAGCTCGCGCGCGCTCTTGGCGAGGAAATGTTTGGTCAAAAGCGGAATGTCCTCGCGCCGTTCGCGCAAGCTTGGCAGGCGCAGGCGGATCACGTTGAGGCGGTGATAGAGGTCCTCGCGGAACAGGCCTTCTTTTACCCGCGAATCCAAATCCTGATGGGTGGCGGCGATGACGCGCACGTTGGCGGTGATGGGGGTATGGCCGCCGACGCGGTAGAAGCGTCCGTCGGAGAGCACCCTCAGCAAGCGCGTCTGCAGTTCCGGCGGCATGTCGCCGATTTCGTCGAGGAACAGGGTGCCGCCCTCGGCCTGCTCGAAACGACCGCGGCGCATGGCGGCGGCTCCCGTGAAGGCGCCGCGCTCGTGGCCGAACAGTTCGCTCTCCAGCAAATCCTTGGGGATGGCCGCGGTATTGATGGCGATGAAGGATTTGGTCGAGCGCAGGCTGTGGCGGTGCAGCGCCCTCGCCACCAGCTCTTTGCCGGTGCCGGATTCGCCGGTGATCATCACGGTGGCATGGCTTTGCGATAGCCGGCCGATGGCGCGGAACACTTCCTGCATGGTCGGCGCCGAGCGGAGGATAGCGGGTGAGTCGGCGTTGAC
>CAZCKI010000234.1:1371-5501 GCA_964498815.1 uncultured Burkholderiales bacterium | reverse complement strand
CCGCCAAGACCGGCGTGCGGATCCTGGGTGGTGTGGAGCACCGCACCGAAAAGCTGCAGCTCGATACCGACGTCGAATTCACCACCGGCGATCTGGCCGGCCAGGGTGGCCCGACCATCGGCCTCGGCGGCAAATACTCGGTGAAAGAGTACTACGCGGAAATCGGCGCGCCCTTGATCGAAGATGCACAATTCGTCAAGTCGCTCGCCTTCAACGCGCAGGCCCGTCACTCCGACATCGATACCGGTCAGAAGACCGATTCGTACGGCTACGGCCTGGAATGGGCACCGATCAGCGAAGTCCGCACCCGCGGCAGCTATCAGCGTTCCGCCCGTGCCGCCAACATCATCGAGTTGTTCACCGCGCAAGGCAACGGCCTGTTCGACATGGGTCCGGACCCGTGCGGCCCGTCCAAGACGGCAACGGCGGCACAGTGCGCCTTGACCGGCGTCACGGCTGCCCGTTACGGCAACCCGGTGCTGGACAGCCCGGCAGGTCAGTACAACGCCCTGTTCGGCGGCAATCCGCAGTTGAAGCCGGAAACGTCCGACAGCTACACCTTTGGTATCGTGTTCGAGCCGATGAAGAACCTGAGCGGCACCATCGACTACTTCGACATCAAGGTGAAGGACGTGATCGGCAACCTGCCGTCGACGCAGGTATTGACCCAGTGCCTGACCAAGGGTCAGTTCTGTAACCTGATCACGCGCGATAGCCAAGGCACCCTGTGGTTGCAGCCGAGCGGCCGCATTCAGGCTACCAACATCAACTTGTCGCGTCTGGAAACGAAGGGTATCGACTTCGGCTTCAACTACGCGATGAAGTTCACCGATGGCTGGGGCTCCCTGAACGTCAACTTCGTCGGTACGCTGCTGAAGAACTACATCGCCGAGCCGATTCCGGGCCTGGGTAGCTTCGACTGCAAGGGCCTGTATGGTCCGAACTGCGGTACGACGCAAGGTGGTTTGCCGGCGCTGCCGGAATGGCGTCACAAGCTGCGCGGCACCTGGTTTACCCCGTGGAATGTCGACGTGTCCATGACATGGCGTCATATCTCCGAGCTGTCGCTCAGCACCACCAGCTCCAACCCGTTGCTGGCTGGTCCGGCGGCCCCGGTCCAGGACAAGTTCGCCGCGCGTGAGTACTTCGACATTGCGGCCAACTGGAACGTGACCAAGCAACTGACCATCCGTGGCGGTATCAACAACCTGTTCGACAAGGATCCGCCGCTCAGCACGCTGGTTGGTGCCGGCTTCGGTAACGGCAACACCTACCCGCAGCTGTACGATGCGCTGGGTCGCCGTGTATTCCTGAACGCAACCTACAAGTTCTAAAAAAGCAGTACGCTGCAAAATCAAACGGCGGGCTTCGGCCCGCCGTTTTTTTTCGCCAGCACTATTGAGCCGGCTTTTGCCTTGCGGCAGTTCGTTACAGTTCGAAGCCTCCCTGGTTACCGGTAAATTCGCACAGGCCTTCCATGGTCGCCGACACCATCGCGCGCTCGCTCTCGCTCAGTTGCGGATGCCAGATGTCGAATATCAGCACCACGCGCAGGAACTCGCTGTCGTTCCAGGCTTCGTGCTCGATGGTGTCGTCGAACACCCAGGCCTGGCCCGGCACCCACTGGCGCGTTTCGTTGCCGACGCGGAATCCGCAGCCCTCCGGCACGATCAGCGGCAAGTGGGTCACCAGACGCGCATTTGTGACGCCGTGGTGCGGCGGGATGCGGGTTTTGGGCTTTAACAGCGAAAACATCGCGGCCGGGGTGCGTGCGGCCATGATCGGTTTCGGCACCACGCTGTCCAGCAGGGCCATCGTCTTCGGACACTTGGCGGCATTTTCCTCGATGCGCCTGCCGTACTGGTACAAGTGAAAAGCGCTCCAGCGTGGCGACCGATTCAGTTCCTCGAATTGGTTGTGCGGTACATCGTCCGGGTAGGCGATATACGGCGTAAATCCCTGGTCGGCTGCCAGAATTTGCAGGAACTCTTCGCGTATTTGGTCGGTTGCGGCCTCGATCGCATCCAGCCAGGGAAAGCTCGCGCGCGGAAAGAACTCGAGCGGAGTAAGCCGTGGATAGTGATACACCGCCGATTGCGAATCGAATCGCCGCTTGCGGCCCAGCATGATGTCGAGCGAATCGCGGAATCTTCCCAGGTCGGCGGCCTCGTGGCGGCCGAACTTCACGGCCAGGTATTCATCCATGAACGCGCCGTATTCGCTGTCGTATTGGGCCCGATAACGCTGCGCGTACGCCAATGCTGGGCGCAGATCCGGGTGCAGCCGACCAGGATCGGGCGCCACCGTCGCGGCGGCGCTATAGGCGCGCGCGGCTTCGTGCTTGTCACCGCGGCGTTCCATCAGGTTGCCGCGCATGTTCAAGGCCAGGAAGTCCATGGGATCGGTGCCGAGAGCGCCCTTGATGGCGGCTTCCTCACCCTCCTCATCCTTGAGGTTGCGACAGGCGATGGCGAGGTTGATCCACTGCCGCACGTCGCTGCCGTCGCTTTCGATGGCGCGCGAGAAGGCTTGACGCGCGCCGGCCATATCGCCCTGCCGGAAGGCGTGCTGCCCCAGCGCCATCAGCGTCGAGGTATGGCGAAAATCGATGTCCAGGATGGCCGCCCAGGCGCGTAACGCCTCATCCACCCTGCCGGCTTCCAGGGCACGGGCGGCCGTAGTTTCCAGTGCGGCAATCCTGGCGTGGGCAGGCTGGTCTGTATTCATGGGAGAAATTCCGGTGCAGCGCCGTCAGAATTCTTCGGTATCGATTTCTGCCTGGGTCGCCTCTGCGTAGCGCGGCCCGGTGACGGTATGCTGGTTGATCAAGGTGTCCAGACGCGATAGTAACTGCGGAAGGACCGTTATGGCGGTTGCCGCCATATTTTCCTGCAAATGCTCGTTGCGGGTGGTGCCGGGGATCGGCACGATGCAGGGGTCGCGCGCCAGCAGCCAGGCCAGCGCCAGTTGTGCCGGCGTGCAAGCCGCCTCGGTCGCCAACCGCGCATATTGATCCAGCAGGAGCAGATTGGCCGCGAAATTGTCGCCCTGGAAACGCGGCATGCCGCGGCGGATATCTTTCGCGTCCAGCGATTCGACCTCGCGCAGCTTGCCGCCGAGAAACCCACGCGCTAGCGGGCTGAAGGCCACCAGCGCGATGCCGAGCTCGCGACAGGCATCCAGCACACCGAGCTCGGCGTTGCGCGACCAGAGCGAGTATTCGTTCTGGATGGCGCTCACCGGATGTTCGCGATGGGCTTTTCGCAAGGTGCCGGCCGAAACCTCGGAGAGGCCGATCGCGCGAATCTTGCCCTCCCGTACCAGGTCCGCCAGTGCGCCGACGCTTTCCTCGATCGGCACGCGCTGGTCCCATCGGTGCAGGTAATAGAGGTCGATCACCTCGCTCCGTAAACTCTTGAGGCTTTGCTCGCAGGTTTTCTTGAGGGTTTTGGGATGGCCGTCGATGACGCGTTTTCCGTCCACGCCGGTCATGCCGCATTTGCTCGCCAGCACGAATTGGCGTCGATGCGGGCCGAGCACCCTGCCGACCAACTCTTCGTTGGTGCCGAATCCGTACAAGGCTGCCGTATCGAACAGGGTCACACCGGCGTCTAGCGCCGCCAATAATAGCGCCTTGGCGGCCTCTTCCGGTGGCGGCACGCCGTAGGCATGGCTCAGGTTCATGCAGCCGAGGCCGATCGCGGAGACCTGGAAGGGGCCCAGCTTGCGTTGCGGGAAGTCCATATGAATTGGGTCAGCCGTCCGCGTGCAGTTGCCGGTCGAGCTGGTGCAGTATCCGGTAGCAAGGCAGCACCTGCGCCACCGAGGCATTGGGCTCACGGCCGTCGCGGATGGCGGCAAAAAATTCGCGATCCTGCAATTCGATGCCGTTCATCGATACATCGACGTGGCTCACGTCGATCTTGTTTTCCTTGCCATCGACCAGATCGTCGTAACGGGCGATGTAGGTGCCGCTATCGCCGATATAGCGAAAGAAGGTGCCGAGCGGACCGTCGTTATTGAAGGACAGGCTCAACGTGCAAATGGCGCCGTTGGCGCTTTTCAACTGGATCGACATATCCATGGCGATGCCAAGCGCGGGATGGATCGGCCCTTGCATGGCATGCGCG
>CAZCKI010000234.1:0-1361 GCA_964498815.1 uncultured Burkholderiales bacterium | reverse complement strand
GGCGACGATAGTCGCGCCGCACTGGTAGGCGAATAAATCGACGGTGTGCGCGGCGTGATGCCAGAGCAGGTGACCGGTCCAGCTGCGCGGCTGGCCGAGCGCGTTCATATTGGTGCGCCGGAAGAAAAAGGTCTGCACATCCATCTGCTGGATGCGGAACTCCCCCGCCTGAATCTTCTTGTGCACGAATTGATGGCTGGGATTGAAGCGGCGGGTATGCCCGCACATGGCGGTGAGCCCGGTGGATTTTTGCAGCGCCACCACGGCTTCGGCGTCGGCAAGGCTGTCGGCCAGCGGAATCTCGACCTGCACATGCTTGCCGGCTTTCAGGCAGGCGATGGCCTGCTCTGCGTGCAACTGCGTGGGCGTGCAGAGGATGACAGCATCGACTTCCTGGATGGCGAGACAGTCATCCAGGTTGGTAGTCGCATGGCCGATACCGAATTTGGCCGCCGTTTCGCGGGTCTTGGCAAGGTCGCGGCTCATCAGCGAGACCACTTCCACGCCGTCGATCTTCGCAATCGCCTCCAGATGCTTGATGCCGAACGCGCCGGCGCCGGCCAGCGCGACTTTGATGGGTTTCACCAAACTACTCCTTGGGGTTTTGCAGAATCGGATTTTGTAAAATGATATGGCCGACGGCGGAATTCGACGCCGGCACGTGATAGAAGCGATGGACCTCGCGCGCATCGTCCGCGAGCGCACCGCGCATCACCAGCCACATCACCAGCTCGATACCCTCGGACCCGGCTTCGCGCACGTAGTCGATGTGCGGAATTTTCGACAGCCCGACTGGATCACGGGTGAGCCCGTCGAGAAACGCGGTGTCGAACGGCGTGTTGATAAAGCCCGCTCGCGGCCCCTGCAACTGGTGCGACATGCCGCCGGTGCCGACGATCATGACCTTGAGGTCGGGTTCGAAGGAAGCGACCGCGCGACGGATCGCCTTGCCCAGCTGATAGCAGCGATTGCCGGTGGGCGGCGGATACTGCACCACATTCACGGCCAATGGAATCACCGGGCAAGGCCACGCCTGCGGCTGGCCGAACAGCAGCGACATCGGTACGGTAAGACCGTGATCGACGTCCATTTTGTTGACGATGGTGAGATCGAACTCGTCGAGGATCACCGCCTGTGCGATATGCCAGGCCAGCTCCGGGTGTCCCTGCACCACCGGCACCGGCCGTGGCCCCCAGCCTTCGTCGGCCGGCGCGAACGAATCGGCGCAGCCGATTGCGAAGGTGGGAATCAACTCCAGCGAAAACGCCGAGGCGTGGTCGTTGTAGACCAGGATGATGACGTCGGGCTTTTGTTCCGCGAGCCAGCCCTTGACGAACTCGTAGCCCTGGAACACCGGTTGC
>CAZCKI010000233.1:0-5512 GCA_964498815.1 uncultured Burkholderiales bacterium | reverse complement strand
GTCGCGCGCGCCGGCGCGGCGACACCCATCAGCGACTCGGCCGCCTGCGCGTAGGCCCAGGCGTAGGCCACGGTCGAATCCCCTGATACGCGGCCGGCGAGCCGGCCGCCTTCGGCTACGGCGAAACTCTCGAAACGCTTGTCGATGCCCTTGTGCGTGAACGCCAACCGTTCCTCCAGCCGCAACACCTTTTCGCCGACAATGGAAAAGCGGAAGTGACCCGGCTCGATAATGCCGGCATGAATGGGGCCGACCGGAATCTCGTGCACCCCCTCGCCTTCGACGCGCACGAAGGGATAGACCTCCGGCGGGTTGTCGTAACCTTGCGCACGCTCGAAATCGCGGCGCAGGGGGAATGTCCCTTCCGGCCAGGCAGCGTGGCGCAACCAGTTGCGCTGGTCGCTCGCATCGGCGGCCCGCAGCCCCAGCAGGTCGTAGAGCGCGCGTTGCATGCGGCCGGCGACCGGGAACATGCCGGAAAGATCGGGGTAGCACGGAATTTCCGCCGCCGAAGCGGATGCGATGGGCAGGTCGATCACGGCGAGGCCGGTATCGACGGCGAACGCCGCGAACACGCTGAAGGTCCCGTCGCGATCGCGATTGTCCGCCCCCCACAGCGCCACCAACGCTCGGCCGGACTCATGCACCATGCGGGCGGCTTCATTCCACTCCTCGCCATTGACGCACGCCAGCGCGGCCGGCACCGCTCCGCCTAGCGGCTGGAAATCGAGCGAGAGTCCGGGGATGTGCATGGCGGCTCCCTTACCCAAGTAATTTGGCCGCCTGCTCGTACCAGCGCGCGAGATAAGGCGGGATGTACAAGCCCAGCATGAGGCCCAGGCCGAGGTGGATGAACACCGGCAGCAGTGCCGGCTGGTGAGGAAGCGGCTTGACGCTGGTCTCGCCGAACACCATGGGCTGCACCTTGCCGAATACCGCCGCGAACGCGACGCCCAGCGAAATCAGCAAAAACGGCGTGGCCCAGGCGTGCTCGCGCATGGCGGTGGTGAGGATCAGAAATTCGCTGGCGAACACGCCGAACGGCGGCATGCCCAGAATCGCCACCGTCCCCAGCATCAGCCCCCAGCCTATGGTCGGGCTTTGCGTGATCAGGCCGCGAATGTCCTCCATGATCTGCGTACCGGCTTTTTGCGAGGCGTGGCCCACGGCGAAGAAGATCGCCGACTTGATCAGCGAGTGCACCGTCATATGCAGCAGGCCGGCAAAATTGGCGATCGGCCCACCCATGCCGAACGCAAACGCCATCAGCCCCATGTGCTCGATCGACGAATACGCAAACATGCGTTTGACGTCTCTTTGCCGCGACAGGAAAAATGCCGCCACCACCACAGATAAAAGGCCAAAGCCCATCATGATGTTGCCGGCGAAGTGGGTACCGAGCGCCCCATCGGTCAGCACCTTCATGCGTATCAGGCAGTACAGCGCGACGTTCAGCAGCAACCCGGACAATACCGCGGAGATCGGCGTCGGCCCTTCGGCGTGGGCATCGGGCAGCCAATTGTGCAGCGGCACCAAGCCCACCTTGGTGCCGTAGCCCACCAACAAAAACACGAACGCCAGCGACAGGATGGCCGGCTCGAGCTGGGTCTTGACCAGGTTCAAGTGCGTCCACAGCAGGGCATTGCCCTCCGCGCCCAGCACGCGTTCGGCCGCGAAATAGAGCAGGATGGTGCCGAACAAGGCTTGGGCGATGCCGACCCCGCAGAGGATGAAGTATTTCCACGCTGCCTCGAGGCTGGCCGGCGTGCGATAGACCGATACCAGCAACACGGTCGCCAGCGTAGCCGCTTCCATCGCCACCCACAGGATGCCCATATTGTTGGTGGTAAGCGCCACCAACATGGTGAAATTGAAGGCTTGGTACATGCTGTGATACAAGCGCATGCGGCCTGCCGTCATGCGCCCATGGTCGCGCTCGACGCGCATATACGGCCGCGAAAACAGCGACGTGGTGAAGCCGACAAACGCCGTCAGCGCCACCAGGAACACATTGAGCGGATCGAGGAAGAACTGCTGATCGAGCAATACCACTGCACCGCCGGAAATGATTTCGGCGGTGAGCCACGCCGATACGACGAAGGTGGCGAAGCTGAAGCCGACATTGATTTCCGGTGCGCGCCTGTCGGCGCCTACCACGGCCAGCGCCAGGCTGCCCGCCAGCGGACAGATGAACAGCAGCAGCAGCGGCGGCAGCGCGTCCATCAGTCGTCCTTGAGGTTTTCGAGATTGTGGATGTCGAGCGAATCGAACTGCTCGCGGATCTGGAACATGAACACACCGAGGATCACCATGCCGACCAGCACGTCGAGCGCGATGCCGAGTTCAACCACCATCGGCATGCCGTAGGTGGCGCTGGTGGCTGCAAAGAACAGGCCATTCTCCATGGCCAGGAAACCGATCACCTGCGGTACCGCCTTGGAACGCGTGATCATCATCAGGAAGGAAAGCAGCACGCAGGCCAGCGCGATGCCGAGGGTGCCGCGCGCGACCGAGGTCGAGAACTGCGATATCGGCAGCGCCAGATTGAATGCGAACACCACCAGGCCGATGCCGACCAGCATCATGGTCGGGATATTGATGAGCGTCTCGATGTCCCACTTCACGTTCAGGCGCCGTATCAGCCGGTGAAGAATGAAGGGCAGCACGATCACCTTGAGGGCAAAGGTGATGCCCGCCGAGTACAGCAGGTGCCTTTGGCCGGTGGCGATTGCAACGGTGAGGGTCGAACCGACCAGGGTCAGCCCCTGCAGGGCGAACAGATTGATGAGCGAGAGGATGCGGCGCTGCGAGAGCATCGCGAACGCGATCAACATCATGATGGCCGCAAACAAATTGACGATCTGGCCGGTCAGCGCGCTCACCTCAGGCTCCCAGCAGCAAATGGACCAGCAAGGCAAGAACGCCGAGCAGGAAAGCGGTGGCGAGGAATTCCGGGGCACGGAAGATGCGCATTTTCGCCAGAAAGGTTTCGATCAGTGCCAGCAAAAAGCCGCCGGCGGCGAGCTTCAGCAACAGCACCGGCAGCGCGAACAGCAGCGCGACGTGGTCGCTTTCCGCGGCCACCCCCCAGGGCAAAAACAGGGCCAGTCCGGCGCAGGAATAGGCGAACAGCTTGAGGGCGGCCGCCCACTCGATGAGCGCGAGGTGACGACCCGAATACTCGAGAATCAGCGCCTCGTGGATCATCGTCAATTCGAGGTGCGTGGTCGGATTGTCGACCGGTATGCGCGCGTTCTCCGCCAGCGACACCATCGTAAAGGCCACGCCGGCAAAGGCCATGCTCGGCAGGATCTTAAATTCGCTATTGGCCAGATGGCCGACGATGGTGGCGAGCGAGGTGGAACTGGCGATCAGGGAAACGGTGAACAGCACCATCAACAGGGCCGGTTCCGCCAGGAAACCAATCAGCATCTCGCGTCGCGCGCCGAGACCGCCGAACGAGGTGCCGATATCCATGGCCGTCAGGGAAATGAACAGCCGCGCCAGACCGAACAAGCCCACCAGCGCGATCGCATCGGCCGCCGGCGCCAGCGGCAGGTTGGTGGAGATGGACGGGATGATGGCGCAGGCGAGCAACATGCAGCCGAACACGATGTAGGGCGTGATGCGGAATATGGGACTCGCGGCGTGAGCGATGACCGGCTCTTTCAAAAACAGCTTGTGCAGCTGGAAAAACGGTTGCCAGAACGGTGGCGCGCGCCGGTTCTGCAGCCAGGCGCGGCACATATTCACCCAGCCCGTCAGCAGCGGCGCCGCCACCAGCGCGATCAGCATGACCGTCAGTTGCGCGAGGATGCCTTCGACATTCATGGCGACGGGCTTTTCATAGCTGAGTGAAGAACAGCAAGGCGATCAGGGTGACAAAGCTGTACAGCAGGTAGATGGAGATACGGCCTTGCTGCAGTTTGCCGATGACGCGTGAAATCGCTTCGGTGCGGTCGGCAATCCGCTGATAAACCCATTGCCACAGCGGATCGTCCACCGTGACCTTGTAAATCGGCGCATTGTCGAACGCGGTCGGCAGTTGCCGGGTCAGGCGAAAGAAGGGTTCGAAAATCTGCCGTATCGGCTGGCCGAAGCCTTCGGCCGAATCCTGCATACGCGATGTTTGCAGCGGGAACCCGCAGCCCCAGGCGGGCGCGCGCCGGATGCGCGAGTGGTACAGGTGGTGCACCAGCACGGCGGTCAGCAACACCACCAGTGCGGTCACCAGCAGAAAGATCAGCGGGCTGTACGAGGCCCGTTCCGGAGACACGGGCGCCAGCAGCAGCCAGTTGCCGATGCGGCCGTTCTGCGCCAGCCCCTGGCCCAGCAATTGCACGGCGATCGGATCGATCGTTTCGATCATGGTGACCGGGAAAACACCCAACAGCACACAACCCGCCGCCAGCCACAACAGGCCCAGCCGTTCCAGCATGCCGGCATCGTGCGCCTCGGTGAGCTTCTCTTCGCGCGGCTGGCCGAGAAAGATGATGCCGAAGAACTTGACCATCACATACCCCGCCAGCGCCGCCACCAGCACCACGCCCGCCGCGAAAATGGGCACCAGCATGCTCAGATAGGGATTGGGAATGGTGGTGGTGGTGAGCAGGCTCTGCAGCAGCAGCCACTCGGAGACAAAGCCGTTGAGCGGCGGCAGGCCGGCGCTGGCGATGATGCCGATCAGCATCAGCCAGCCAACCCAGGGCATGAAGCGCAGCAAGCCGCCCAGCTTGCCGAGGCTGCGTTCGCCGGTGGCATGCAACACCGAACCGGTGCCGAGGAACAACAGGCTCTTGAACACGGCGTGATTGAGGCAGTGGTACAGGAGGGCGATCAATGCCAGCGCCGCCAGCGCCGGCATCTTGTAGGCGGCAAAAATGATCGTCAACCCGAGCGCCACCACCAAGAGGCCGATATTCTCGATGGAAGAGTAGGCGAGCAGGCGTTTCATATCGGTCTGCACGGCGGCAAACACCGCGCCGAACATCGCCGTCAGCAGTCCCAGCGACAGCGCCACCACGCCCCACCACCAGTGCGGCGCCGCCAGCAGATCGAGACTCACCCGCAGCAGGCCGTAAATGGCGGTTTTCAGCATCACGCCGCTCATCAGCGCCGAAACCGGCGAGGGTGCCGCCGGATGCGCTTCGGGCAGCCAGATATGCAGGGGCAGCAAGCCGGCTTTCGCGCCGAAACCGAACAGGGCCAGCAGGAACGCCGTCGACGCCCAGAAGGGCGAGAGCGATTGCGCGCGCATATTGGCGAAGGTGTAGTCGCCGGTGTTGGCCTGCAGCACGCCGAAGCACAGCAGGATGGCGATGGCGCCGACGTGCGCGACCAGGATGTAGAGGAAACCGGCGCGACGGATTTCCGCGATCCGATGATTGGTCGTCACCAGGAAGAACGACGACAGCGCCATCGTTTCCCACATCACCATGAACGCGTAGGCGTCGTCCGCGATCAGCACCAGCAGCATGCTGGCGAGGAAGAGATGATATTGAAGGCACAGGAG
>CAZCKI010000232.1:0-5522 GCA_964498815.1 uncultured Burkholderiales bacterium | reverse complement strand
GCAACGTGTGATTCACCTCGTGCAGACCAAGCGCAATTACAAGCTGGCTGGGCAAGACCGTTTGCGTATCGACGTCGCCATCGGCGACGTGCGCCTGCGCGTGGTGCGCATCCGCGAAGTGCTTCGCGAACTGGTGGCCGCATGAGCACGCTCGACCTGGTGGTGCAGGGCGACAGCGTTGCGACCCACGTCGTGCAGAAAATCGCCGGCCTGGTGCAAAGCGTGCAGGTGGTCGAGCACGCGCTGCCGCGTCACCGCGTGTACCGCTTTGCCAAGGCGATTCCGCCGCCACCGGAAAGCGAGACCGACCTCGATCTGGATATACTCGCCGACCTGGAGATGTTCGACTACGCCTGGGTGCCGTCGCGCCGCAAGTTGTCCGACTACCGATTGCTGGCGATGGACATGGACTCTACGCTGATCAACATCGAATGCATCAATGAAATCGCCGATTTCGCCGGTATCAAGGACCAGGTCGCGGATATCACCCGACGTGCCATGCAGGGCGAGCTCGATTGGCCGCAAAGCCTGCGCGAGCGCGTGGCGCTGCTGGCGGGACTGGACCAATCGGTGCTGGAAGAGATTTATCGCAATCGACTCAAACTTTCGCCCGGCGCCGAGGACTTGCTGAGGGCGGCGCGCGCCAGGGGCATCCATACCATGCTGGTGTCGGGCGGCTTTACCTTCTTCACCGACAAGCTAAAGCAGCGGCTGGACTTCGACTATGCGTTCTCGAACACGCTGGAAATCGTCGACGGCAAATTGACCGGCAAGGTCGTCGGCCCGCTCTGCGATGCCGAAGGTAAGGCCGCCAGCGTGCGCGAGACCGCGCAGTTCCTGGGCTTCGGCCACGAACAGATCATGGTGATGGGCGACGGCGCCAACGACCTGCGCATGATGGCCGGCGCCGGCACCTCGATCGCCTGGCACGCGCGCCCCATCGTCCGCCAGCAGGCCAGCCACGCGATCAACTTCGTCGGGCTCGATGGCGTGCTCGGCTTGTTTCCGGCAGACTAGCGGCCATTCATGGCAATCATCGATATCAAAAAAGAAGAATGGCCTGCCTTCTTCTGGTCGTTCGCCTATTTCTTCTTCCTGCTCTGCGCCTATTACGTACTGCGGCCGGTGCGCGACGAAATGGGCATCCAGGGCGGCATCCGCAATCTGCCGTGGCTGGCCTCGGCTGTGTTCGCCGGCATGCTGGCGGTGACGCCGCTGTTCGGCTGGGTGTCGTCGCGCTGGCCGCGCAAGACTTTCCTGCCGATGGTGTACCTGTTTTTCGTCGCCAACCTGCTGATCTTTTACGTGGCCATGCAGAGCCCCACGCTCGACACCTCGGTGGTGCCGTCGGCCTTCTACGTCTGGCTGTCGGTATTCAATTACTTCGTGGTCAGCGTGTTCTGGTCGTTCATGACCGACGTCTTCAACGCCGACCGCGCCAAGCGCCTGTTCGGTGGCATCGCCGCCGGCGGCAGCCTGGGTGCGATCGCCGGACCGGTCATCACCGGCTCGCTGGTCAAAGAAGTCGGCATTCCCAACCTGCTGCTGATTTCGGCCGCGCTGCTGGGCTGCGTGATCGTCTGCATCGTCGGCCTCGGCCGCTGGGCCAAGAAACACAAGGCGCCCGGCGACCCCAGGCTCGAAGACCAGCCGCTGGGCGGTGGGCTGCTGGACGGCATCCGGCTGGCCTTCGCCTCGCCCTACCTCCTCACCATATGCACCTATATCGCCGTCTCGCAAACGCTGGGTCAGTTTTTCTATATCGAGCAATTGCGCCTGATGTCCGAGTTCATTCCGTCCTCCGAAGAGCGCACGCAGTTGTTCGCGCACCTCGATCTCGCCGTCAATGTGCTGACCCTCGGCGTGGAAGTATTCGTCACCAGCGCGCTGATACGGCGCCTCGGCCTGGTGTTCTGCCTCACCCTGCTGCCGGTCATCGGCATCGCCTCGCTGGGCATCACCGGCCTGATCCCGGCGTTGGTGACGGTGTCGATCTTCACCGTGATCCGCCGCTCCACCGAATTCGCCGTCAGCAAACCGGCGCGCGAAATTCTCTTCACCGTGGTCACGCGCGAGGAACGCTACAAGGCCAAGAACGTGATCGACACCGTCGTCTCGCGCGGCGGCGATGTGGTCGGCAGCTGGTCGCACGCCGCCATGCGACACCTCGGCATGGGCACCGGTCCGATGGCGTTCACCGTCATGCCGCTCGCCTTTGCCATGCTCGCCACCGGCGTCTACCTGGGCCGCGCACAACAAAAGCGTCAGGATGCCCAGACGCCGATCGCACCCGGCGCATCGGTTGCTGCAACCCCGCCTGCCGCATCCGCCGCAAGCTAGTCTCCCTCGATTCCCCTTCTACTTCAACGGAACCTTCCATGAAATTGCCTCTCCTTGCCTTGCTCGCCTTCCTGCCGATCACGCAGGCCGCCGCCGATTCGTTTTCCGAACAGGACCTGAAGGTCGCCAAGCAGGCTATCACCCGCGCACAGGCGAGCGATCTCGCCTATGAGTTGGTGGCCTCGCTCACCTCCGAAGTCGGGCCGCGGCCGGCCGGTTCGGCCAACGATGCCAAGGCGGTTGCCTGGGGCAAAGCCAAGCTCGCTACCCTCGGCTTCGACCGCGTCTGGACCGAGCCGGTCAAGATCGACGGCTGGGCGCGCGTCAGCGAGCGCGCAGAAATCGTTGCACCCTATCCGCAAGTGATGGCCGTCACCTCGCTCGGCAACAGCATTTCCACGCCGGATGCCGGCATCAACGCCGAAATCGCCTATTACGAGAACCTCGAGCAATTGAAGAGCGATACCTCGGACCGCGCCAAGGGCCGCATCGCCTTCATCGACAGCGTGTTCGTGCGTTCGCGCGACGGCCGCGGCTACGGCAAGGCGGTGCCGACGCGCTTCGCCGGTGCGACCGAAGCCGGCAAGCACGGCGCCATCGCGGTGCTGATCCGCTCCATCGGTACCGACCACGACCGGCTCGCGCACACCGGCTCGATGCGCTACGACGAAAAGGTGGCCGCGCCGATTCCGGCGGCCGCCGTTTCGAATCCGGATGCCGACATGATCGTGCGCCAGTTGAAAAGCGGCAAGCCGGTGCGGGTTGCGCTCATGCTCAAGAACGAATTCAAAAGCGGCCTTGAGTCGCACAATGTGCTCGCCGAAATTCGCGGTAGCCAGTGGCCGGATCAAATCATCGCCATCGGCGGCCACCTCGATTCCTGGGACCTGGGCACCGGCGCCATCGACGACGGCGCCGGTGTCGCGATCACCGTCGCCGCGCTGAAGATGATCCAGGAGTCGGGTGTGCGGCCGAAACGAACGATTCGCGTGATCCTGTTTGCCAACGAGGAAAACGGCATCGACGGCGCCAACGCCTACGCGGCCGCGCACGGCAAGGAAAAGCACCAGTTGATCGGCGAATCCGACCTAGGCTCGGGCAAGATCTACCAGATCAGCACCAATGTGCGCGAAGCGGCGCTGCCGGTGCTGCGTGAAATCGCCGCGGTAATCGCGCCGCTCGGCATCGAGCTCGGCGACAACAGCGCCGGCGGCGGCGCCGACCTCGGCCCGCTGATTCGCCAGTATTCGCACCCCTCGGTGGCGCTGGCGCAGGACGCGAGCGAGTATTTCGATATCCACCACACCGCCAACGACACGCTCGACAAAATCAACCCCGTCACCCTCAAGCAAAACGTGGCGGCGTGGTCGGCGCTGATCTGGCTGGCGGCACAGGCCGAAGTCGAATTCGGGCCTTCGCTCAAGAAATAGCTTGCGGCAGCCTGCCGCTGAAGTTCAAAGGCTTTGAAACACAGAGGGCACAGAGAACACAGAGAAAGCAAAAGCACTAAGGCTTTTCTCTGTGGCCTCTGTGCCCTCTGTGTCTCTGTGTTGAAGCCTTTCAGTCTTTCGACTTTTCCGCTTCCGGCAATGGGAAGTAGGCGTACGGCGCCTTGGGCGCTTCGGACGCTTCGTTGCGGCGGACTTGATCCAGGTCTACTTTTTTGTCCCACCAGGTCGCGTGGTTGGCGCGCTGCAGGGTTTTCAGCTCGGGCTGCTTGTCGAGCAGATCGCGGATGAAGCGGGTGACGTCGGATTCGTACATGGCCATGGTGATCTGCCGTATATGGGGTATTGACTAGGCAGAAAGTGTAGCATCGACTACGCTGGCACGGCATAATTACTGTCCCCATGCCGAACCCAACGATGAGCGACCCCACTCCGGAACCGAAGCGCCGCGAACTGCGCTACCCCAGATCCTTCCTGGTACTGCTGCTGGCCGGCTTCGTCATCGTCGCGCTGCCGCTGATCCTGGGTCTCATCGCGGACGCAATTTCGATCGAAAAGCTGGCCGGGCAAAGCCAGCGCGCGGTCTACGACGCGGTGCGGGTGACGCACGGCGTGCGCCGCATCGACCTGCCTTTGCAGGCGATGCACGCAGCGGCCACCGTCGACCCGCCCGCCCTGCCCGCCTACGAAAAGGCGCGCACGGAATTTGTCGCGGCGCTCGACGTCCTGTCGCCGCTCACGCTCGCCGACGATATGCGCACCGAAGTGGCGGCGCTGCGTTCGGCCGAAAACGGCACCAAGGCCTCGCTCTCGGAAGCGGACAAGCAGTTGCGGGTGCGCAACGTCGAGGCGGGATTCTCAGAAATGACCCGAGCCACCCAGTCGCTGGCGACGCTGGCCAACCAGGCGATCGGCAATGAAGTCGATGCCTTGCGGCTCTACGCCGACCGCGCCGGCAACCGCGTGTTCTGGCAGATTCTTTCCATGATCCCGGCGGCGATCCTGATGATTGCGGGCTACATCTACCTGTTAATGCGGCCCATCCAGGACCTGGACAAAGCCATCACGCGACTGGGCCAGGGCAAGCTCGCGCAAAAAATCCGCATCAGCGGGCCGCACGACATCGAACAGCTCGGCCGCCAGCTCGACTGGCTGCGTACCCGCCTGATCGAGCTCGAAGACCAGAAGACACGCTTTTTCCAGCACGTTTCGCACGAGCTGAAGACGCCGCTGACGGCGCTGCGCGAAGGCTCGGACCTGCTCAACGACGAGATTATCGGCAAGCTCAACGAGGAGCAGCGCGAAGTCGCCACCATCCTTCGCCAAAGCTCCATCACGCTGGAAAAGCTGATCCAGGACCTCCTCACCTACTCGCAATCGCTGACCGGCCGCAGCCTGGAGCGCAAAACCGCGATGGAGGTAAGCGCCATCGAGCTGCAGGACCTGGTCGACGAGGTGATCGACACCCACAAACTCGCCATGACCGGCCGCGCCATCACCGTCAAGCGCGACTACCAGCCTACCCGCATCCAGGGGGATCGCACCAAGCTGCGGGTGGTGTTCGACAATCTCTTTTCCAACGCGATCAAGTATTCGCCCAACGACAGCGTGATCAGCGTGAAGGTGTCGGGCGACAGCGGCAACGCGCAGGTCGATGTAGTCGACCAGGGCGCCGGCATCGCCGAGACCGATCGCGAACGCGTGTTCGAGCCCTTCTTTCGCGGCACCAGTACG
>CAZCKI010000231.1:0-5531 GCA_964498815.1 uncultured Burkholderiales bacterium | reverse complement strand
GGGGCGGATAGGCAAGCGTCTCGACCGCGTCGAACAGCTCGTCCAAATCCAACACGCGCAGGATGCCGGCGCGGTGCAGCGCCGCGTCATAGACCGCGTCCGACCCGGCGAGCGCGCCGGTAACGCCTAGCTGGAGGAAATCGTCATGGCGATCCGTACCCGCAAGGACTATTTCAACCTGGAAACGCGCATCGATGCCACGCAAATCGTGCCGGCCTCCAAGCTCGTTTCCACCATTACCGGCTATCCGGTGCAGCCGAACAAGGCGGTGGTCGGCGCCAATGCCTTTTCGCACGAATCCGGCATCCACCAGGACGGCGTTCTGAAGCATCGCGAGACCTATGAAATCATGCGCGCCCAAGACGTCGGCTGGAACAACAACAAGCTCACCCTCGGCAAATTGTCAGGCCGCTCGGCGTTTCGCGAGCGCCTGAAGGAGTTGAACATCGAGCTCGAGTCGGAAGTGGCCTTGAATGCCGCCTTCCAGCGCTTCAAGCAACTGGCCGACAAGAAGCACGAGATTTTCGACGAGGACTTGCAGGCCTTGGTCTCCGACGAGGCGGTGACGCAGGAGGACGAGCAATACCATCTGGTGTCGATCACCGCGCACGTCGAAACCGGCGAAGAGCCCTACGCCAAGCTAATCATTGCCGATGGCGGCAAGGAAAGGACCTGCGAAGCGAAGGGGGCGGGGCCGGTCGATGCCACCTTCAAGGCGCTGGAAAGCGTCGTGCACAGCGCGGCCGAACTGCAGCTCTATTCGGTCAACAACGTCACCGAAGGCACCGATTCGCAGGGCGAAGTCACCGTGCGCTTGAGCAAGGACGGGCGCATCGTCAACGGCGTCGGTTCGGACACCGATATCGTGGTGGCCTCGGCCAAGGCGTATCTGAATGCGCTTAACAAGATGTCGCACGGCGAGCGGGTGAATCCGCAGCGCTAGTCAACTTGTCATCCTGAGCGTGGCGAAGGATCTCATCCGGCACAATTTCGGATGACGTATCTTCGCGCACGGATGAGATTCTTTGCTTGCGCTCAGAATGACAGTGTAGTTTCGGTGTAATCTTCCGCCATTCCAAATTTCGGTGGCCTTTATGGACAGCAAAACCCTACTTTCGAGCCTCGGCGTCGACTTGGCCGCACACGCCGGCGACGACTTGCACGCGCGCTCGCCGATCGACGGCACGACGCTTGCCACACTGAAATCCGACAGCGCAGCCGGCGTGTCGCGGATGATCGGCGAAGCGCATGACGCGTTCCTTGTCTGGCGCAACGTTCCGGCACCCAAGCGCGGCGAGCTGGTGCGCCTGCTGGGCGAGGAGTTGCGCGCCAACAAGGACGCGCTCGGTGAACTGGTGACCATCGAAGCCGGCAAGATTCGCCAGGAGGGCCTGGGCGAAGTGCAGGAGATGATCGACATCTGCGATTTCGCGGTCGGCCTGTCGCGCCAGTTGTACGGCCTCACCATCGCCTCCGAGCGCCCCGGCCACCGCATGATGGAGCAGTGGCATCCGCTCGGTGTGGTCGGTGTGATCAGCGCTTTCAATTTCCCGGTGGCGGTGTGGGCGTGGAATACCGCATTGGCGCTGGTCTGCGGCAATGCGGTGGTGTGGAAGCCTTCGGAAAAAACGTCTCTGACCGCACTCGCCACCCAGGCCCTGTTCCTGCGCGCATTGAAACGCTATCGAGACAACGGCAGCGTGGTGCCCGACGGCATTTCGCAGGTCGTGATCGGCCGCTCGGATGTGGGCGAGGCGTTGGTCGAGGATGCGCGCGTGGCGCTGATCTCGGCCACCGGTTCCACTCGCATGGGTCGCGCCGTCGGCAGTCGTGCTGCCGCGCGCTTCGCCAAGGCCATTCTCGAACTGGGCGGCAACAATGCGATGATCGTCGCGCCTTCGGCCGACTTGAAAATGGTGTTGCCGGCGGTGTTGTTTTCCGCCGTCGGCACCGCCGGCCAGCGCTGCACCTCGCTGCGCCGCCTGATCGTGCACGCCAGCATTTACGACAGCGTGCTCAGCAAGATCAAGACTGCTTACGCATCGGTGCGAATCGGTAATCCGCTGGAAGCCGGCACCCTGGTCGGTCCGCTGATCGACGAAGCCGCCTTCAACGGCATGCAGAAAGCGCTCGCGGCCGCGGTCAAGGAAGGCGGCCACGTCACCGGCGGCGAACGCGTACCGGTGACAGCCAACACGGCTGCGTTCTACGTACAGCCGGCCATCGTCGAGATGAAGTCCCAGACCGCAACGGTGTGCCACGAGACGTTCGCGCCTATCCTGTACGTGATGCGCTACGAGAGCCTCGACCAGGCCATCGCCCTGCAAAACGCGGTACCGCAGGGACTCTCCTCCGCCATCTTCACCAACGACGTGCGCGAAGCCGAGCAGTTCCTCGCCGCCGCCGGCAGCGATTGCGGCATCGCCAATGTGAATATCGGTACTTCGGGCGCGGAAATCGGCGGCGCCTTCGGCGGTGAAAAGGATACCGGTGGCGGACGCGAATCGGGCTCGGATGCCTGGAAGGCCTATATGCGTCGTGCGACCAACACGGTCAATTATTCGCGCGAGTTGCCCTTGGCGCAGGGGATTAAGTTCGACGTGTAGCGACGGTCGGGCAAAGTAGAGAAGTCGTCGTCCCAGCGAAGGCTGGGACCCAGTCCTACCTCTTGTCTAGACTTGGATGGACTGGATTCCAGCCTTCGCTGGAATGACGGTGCTTCCTTAGGCTTTGACGCCTTTCGCTAATGCCGTTGCAGCACCGACGTAATTCGACGGCGTTAACGCCAGCAAAGTCTTCTTGTCTGCATCGCTGATGGTCAAGGACTGCACAAAGGCGTGCAAATCCTCGCGGCGAATGCCGCCCTTGCCGCGCGTGAGATCCTTTAGTTGCTCATAGGCGTCGCCGATACCGTATTTGCGCATCACCGTCTGTACCGGCTCCGCCAGCACATCCCACTGCCGGTCGAGATCCTCATTGATGCGTGCGGCATTGGCTTCGAGCTTGTCGAGTCCGCGCGCCAGCGATTCCCAGGCCAGCAGCGTGTAGCCGAATGCGACACCCATACTGCGCAGCACCGTTGAATCGGTGAGGTCGCGCTGCAGGCGCGAAATCGGCAGCTTTTCGGCGAGGTGGCGCAGTACCGCGTTGGCGAGGCCGAGGTTACCCTCGGAATTCTCGAAGTCGATCGGGTTGACCTTGTGCGGCATGGTCGAGGAACCGATTTCGCCGGCCTTGGTCTTTTGCGTGAAATAGCCGAAGGAAATGTAATTCCAGACGTCGCGATCGAGATCGATGAGTATGGTATTGGTGCGCGCCACCGCGTCGAACAACTCCGCCATCGCATCGTGTGGTTCGATCTGCGTGGTGTAGGCGTTGAAACCGAGATTGAGGTCGCTGATGAAGCGTTGCGCGAAGGCCGGCCAGTCGACCGCGGGATAGGCGGCGATGTGGGCGTTGTAATTACCGACCGCGCCGTTGATTTTGCCGAGCATTTCCACTTGCGCGATGCCGCGCCGCGCCCGGGTGAGGCGTGCGGCCACATTGGCCATTTCCTTGCCGAGCGTGGTCGGTGTCGCCGGTTGGCCGTGCGTGTGCGCCAGCATCGGCTGCGCCGCGTGCCGGTGGGCGAGGGCGACCAGTTGCGCGATGATGCCGTCCAGCGCGGGTAGCATGATGCCGGCACGCGCGGTATTCAGCATCAGTCCGTGCGCGAGGTTGTTGATGTCTTCCGACGTGCAGGCGAAATGCACGAAGGTCTTGACGCGCTCAAATTCGGCATTGGCGGCAAACGCCTCTCGCAGCCAGTACTCCACCGCCTTGACGTCGTGGTTGGTGGTGGCCTCGATCGCTTTGACGCGTTCAGCATCGGCGAGTGAAAACGCCGCCACCCGCGAGCGCAGGGCCTGGATCGTATCTTTCGAAAACGCCGGGCATTCGGGGATTGCGGTTTCGCGCGACAGCGCGATCAACCATTCCACTTCCACCTGGATGCGATAGCGGATCAGCGCGTATTCGCTGAACACGTCGCGCAATGCCGCCACTTTCTTCTCGTAGCGGCCGTCGAGCGGACCGAGTGCGGTGAGCGGGGCGAGCGGAAGGGACGGGGCCATGGGATCGATCGGCAAGGGCTTCAAAAAGGGGGCCGCAAACAGGCGATTGCGGCGCGTGGATTCTATCACGCGGCGTCTTTGCAGCCGTCCGCCGCAGGGGAAACGGTGCGCCCAAGTGCTATAATTTGACACACAAAAACAAGCAACAACACTCTCGAAGACCAGGAATAATCATGAAGTTGATCGGCTCGTACCCCAGCCCTTATACGCGCAAGGTTCGCATTGTCATGGCCGAAAAGCGCATCGAGGCCGAGTTTGTCGAGGATAACGTCTGGAGCGCCGATACCAAGGTCACCGAGATTAATCCGCTCACCAAAGTGCCAGTGCTGGTGATGGACGACGACATCACGCTGTTCGACTCGCGCGTGATCGCTGAATTCCTGGACGGCGTCACGCCGGTATCGAAACTGATCCCGGAAAGCGGCCGCGACCGCGCGCTGGTGAAACGCTGGGAAGCCCTCGGCGACGGCATCGCCGACGCCGGCATCGCCATGTTCCTGGAGCGCAAGCGACCGCCGGAAACGCGCGGCAAGGAGTGGATCGTACGCCAGCAAGGCAAGGTCGAAACCGCCATCGCCGCTGCGGCGCGCGACCTGGGTGAGCGCGACTATTGCCACGGCCTGTCGCTCTCTCTCGGCGATATCTCGCTGGCTTGTGCGCTGTTGTGGCTGGAGTTTCGCATGCCCGAAATCACCTGGCGCGAACAATACCCGAATCTGAAAGCCTGGATCGAAAAGCTGGAGACCCGGCCCTCGTTTATCGATACCCGACCCAAGGCGTAAGCAACCAAGCGGCGTTCAGTTGATGACGCCACCACCCAGGCAGACTTCACCGCGGTACAGCACGGCGGATTGACCGGGCGTTACCGCCCACTGCGGATCGTCGAACGCCAGCGCAAATCCCTTGCCGCCGACTTCCTCTACCGTGCAGGCGGCATCGGCCTGCCGGTAGCGCGTCTTGGCGCCGGCATGCAGCTGAATCTCCGGCGCGGACCCGGAAATCCACGACGCATCGTCGGCGGCCAGGGTACGCTTCAATAAGCTGGGATGATCGTGTCCCTGCACCACCACCAGCCGGTTGCGCTCGAGATCCTTGTCGGCGACAAACCAGGGGGTGCCGTCGCTGTCTTTCTTGCCGCCGATGCCGAGCCCCTGCCGCTGGCCGATGGTGTAGTACATGAGGCCCTGGTGTTCACCTACTGTGCGCCCTTCCGGAGTCACCATGGGGCCAGGCTGCCGCGGCAGGTAGCGTTGCAAGAACTCGCGAAATGGCCGCTCGCCGATGAAGCAGATGCCGGTCGAATCCTTTTTGGCGTGGTTCGGCAATCCCGCGCGCGCGGCAATAGTGCGCACCTCGCTCTTGGGCAGGTCGCCTACCGGAAACAGGGCCTTGCCGAGTTGCGCCTGGTTGAGGCGATGC